>JAHQWS010000305.1 GCA_029856295.1 Promethearchaeia archaeon | reverse complement strand
AATGAGAGCTTTCATTAATTCCCAATTTAAATCAAAGGAATATGCATGTCTTGAAAAATGCCGAAAACCTAAATACTCTTTTAACTCTTCATAAATTTTATTTGTTAAGACGATTTGTTGGCGATTATTAATAGGTTTTGTCATCTGATCAAGGAGTTCTATGTGCCATCTTTCCCCCGTAGGGATTTTTTCATCTAACTTCTTTGCTATCAATTTAAAGATATTTTCTAAACCATTATAAAAGGAATGCAAAAACATGGCTAATGCATTTAATTCAATAAAGGTTGGATTTTTATTTTTGACTTCTTTAATTAGCGAGGCAAAAGATTTAAAAAGATTTTCAATTTTTTCTGATTCTGTTAAAATATCATCTATTAACTCCACTCTACGTTTCAATTAGTTTTTCCCCTCTACTTTTGATCTTTTTTTCAAAGTCTTTGGAAGTAAAATCTAATGCAACTAAATCAACTTTATGATCGATGATCTTTGGAAGTTCTACTAAAGCTTTAAAATAATTGCGAGCAGAAATTCCTGTTGCAGCGAGATCAATATCTGAATATTCATTAAATGTTCCATCTACGAGTGATCCAAAAAGGAAAATCTCCTTACTACCAATTGATTTGAGATACTCAACTGCTTTAGATATTTTTTCATCGATTTCTTTCTTAAATTTCATTTAAATTATCATTATTATTATTTGTTTTCTGATTAAATTCTTAATAAACAATAAGTTAATAATCTATTAAAAAAAAACTATTCCTCACCTACTAAGCAGCTAAAAGGTCCAAGTAGGGCTCTCTGTACCAATAATAATAATATGCATTTTGACCTTAATAATATACTTACTTAATTATTTAAAGAAAAACATGATGTAATTCTGATTTCGAAAATTCATGGCGTTCTATCTATTCTAATTGCATATCTTTAGTTAATTTAGTGAAATAAGCATTATAATAGAATACTTAATTACGTGGAATCCTTGAAAAAAGACGATCCTGATCTGGATATAACCGTTCAGATTCCGATCTCTTATGGGCCGCACTATATAAACGCAGAATCCAATTTTGCTCAAGCTGTTAAGAATGCTACAAAAACAGTTTACGGTGAAGAGCGTGCATTTAAATTATTTAATTGCACTACAGATGCTCATTGGTTCGCCGAAAAGGGAATTGAAACCGTAATTATTGGAACGTTCAGAGAAGATAGTGTTATTCATTGCGCGAATGAAAATGTGCATATAGATGATTTAATAAACACTACTAAAATGTTTGCGATAACAGCTTTAAATTACTTAAAATAGTGAATTTTTTTTTAGATTATTTTTTAATTTTTCCAGGAACGTCTTCTACTTCTATTTCTTCTTCTTTAGCGAGTTCTTTTTTAATCGGCTTATATAAACTTTATCTCGATGAAAGAATTAATAAAGCTCAAAAGCAAATGAAAGAAGGAAATTATTTGACTCATGAAGAAGCTAAAGAACGGCTGAAAAATTGGTTAATATAAGATGGTCAATTCAAATGTTATTTCTTCATTTGCAAATTCTATAACCACATTGTATGGTTCCCAAATTTTTGAACTTACAATTGGATCATAATAAAACCTGGGAGAATTAAAGTAAAAGATTTTAAATTTCTGTAATGATTCCATATTTCTTTAAATCTTCTATTAATTTTTCAGTATAATAATAATGTATCCCATTAAAACCCAAAGATCGTGCAATTTTTATGTTTTTCTTCTCATCATCGATTAATATTGCCTCAGAAGGTTCGCATTCTATATGGTTTATTAACTCTTTGAAAAATTCAATATCATTTTTATTTTTTTGATAATCAAAACTAAATACGGTATCGTCAAAATATTTTAAAAAACCGCACTTTTTTTCTAAATATTCAATGCGTTCTTTTACATTTCCACTGAAAATTACCAATCTATATTCATTTTTTAAATTTCTTAATAAATTTTCAATACCATAGTGAATACAATAAGATCCAAACCAAATATACCGAGTATGTTTTCTCTCTTTTTTATTGATTTCCAATTTTGAAAACAATTTTTCTTCAAACTCATCAATAGTCATTAAACCTCTTCTTAATAAATTTCCCTCTGAATTTGATTTATTGCTAAAAATTTCCCGAAGTAATTTTTCATCTTTAATGTCATAAATTTCTTTAATTTTTTCGATTGCTAAAAAAGATCCTGGTGTAAAATAAACCCCCCCTAAATCAAAAATTATTGTTTTAATATTATAATTAGACATAATTGAATTATATCGGTGAATTTGTGAACCAGACTCTGGATATTTTATATCCTAATATATTTTTTAGTATTATATAATTAGACATAGTTTAATTATAAAAATAATAATTAAATTTTTTGAAAAAATAATCAGACATTCATGTTTTTTAAAAATGTTTGCGCTAAATTGTTTAAAATAAAGAAATATAAAAAATGATTTAAAATAAATTTTAAATTATCCCGAGTATTCGTGGCGTTCTATCAATTCTAATTGCATATCTTTAGTTAATTTAGTGAAATATGCATTATAACCTGAAACTCTCACTAAAAGCCATCGATAATCTTCTGGAGTTTCCATCGCTTCTCTCATCATATCCGAGGTTACCACGTTAAATTGCCATTGCATGCCACCTAAATCGAAAAAGCTTTGAACATAACTGGTAAAGTGATCTAATGTTTCGGTGTGTGAATCCCCTGGATGGGGAACAAGTTTCACGTTAAATGAAGCATTATTCGCCATTTTTAAATGATCCAATGCAGCAACACTTTGGATGCTGGGAAGTAAAATATCTGTTGTCCCTGCAGCAGGTGTTAATCCCGGAGTTAAGGATTTACCTTTTTTTCTCCCCGAGGGTAAAGCCCCTGTAAGCATCCCCCATCCACAATGATAAGAAATAGACCAATATCCTACAAGATATTTTCCTCCCCTGTAATTAGGGGTAGCATTATACACATCATAACAGAAATCAACTAAATCTTGCGCAAGTTCTATGGTTCCATTCTCACCGGAGCCAAATTTTGGTACTTTTTCTATTCTCTTTAGTAAGGCATCATGACCATTGCTAAAATCATCATCGATTGCGCCAATTAATTTAGAAAAATCTATTTCTTTATTTTTATAAATGAGATCTTTAATTACAAGGAGATTATCAACAACATCCGTAAGAGCAACAAGAGCGACACCCGAAGTATTATATATCGCACCTCCTTGAATGAGATCTTTGCCCTTTTCTAAAGGCCCGTCATAGAATGCAGATAAAAGAGGTGTAGGATGGACATATTCATGGGCAGTACCTAGATTGTTATTAATTTCAATTGATTTATCCGCCACGTATTTGAGCTGGATTTTATAAGCGTTGTAGAAATCTTCGAATGTTGGGAACGCAGTTCGTACATCGCCCGTTTCAGGCCCTACTTTATTTCCTGATAAAGGACTCACGCCATTATATAATGCCATTTCTAGTGGTGCGACCATGTTTAAAAGCATGGCGTTTGTGTGTCCATAATGTCGTCCTACAATGGTAGGTTCGACGCAACCAGTTGCTGCCCAGTCTCGAGCATCTTCAGTTGAAAATCCTTCATGAACTAAAGCTTCAATCATAGTTTTATCATTATGGATAGACGGTGAGGCACCCATATTAATATTTACTTCGCACAAGCGCCTTAAGTATTCTTTCGAATTTAAACCTGGATAATATCTGGCATTCATATTAGGATCCTGGAAACCCAACATTTCATTTGTCTTTAGAATAAGGAAAGTCATGTCATTTACGGCATTATTTCCCTCCCGATCTACTCCTCCGACAGTTACTGTGTCATCAGAGGAGCTACCCCCAAATAATTTCCAACCTACATTTGGAATACAGGGGTCATGATCATTAATCCTTAAGAATAAGGATCCTACAAGTTCCATTGTTCTTGTTATAATTTCTTCTTTTTCTTGGTCATTCTTAGCTTTAGAAATATCGCTTATAAAGAATGGCTGCAACATCTGATCTAATCTTCCTATCGACAAAGCAGAATTTGCATTTTCACAATGAAGACAGACAAAACTGGTCCATATTGATTGAATAGCCTCATGTATGGTTTCTGCGGGATTAGCTGGGACTTTAGCGCATATTCTCGAGATTTCTTTTAATTCCTCAATACGTTTTGCCTGTTCGGTGTCATTTGGGTCCAAAGAATCTGCAATTCTCAGAGCCTCTTCGTTTAAGTGTTTGGAATAAGCTAAAGCACCATCGATTGCAATTTGAATAGCTTTATAGAAATTCTTTTTCTCATCTGAATCGGCCTCTTTTTCCATTTTAGATGCTTTTTCTTTTATACTTTCTAGCCCCTCGTTTAGAATTTTTGGAAAGCCAGGTACAGTGTGAGAAATTGCATTATTCTTCATCATGAAGTAAAATAACCAGCTCTCTTCTAATTGTTGTGATATTGGATTATTATACTTTTTACGACAATATTCTCTTACGTTTCTATCCATCCAATATGGAAATACTTCAAGACTTAATATATCAGCATCTTTTTGTGAAAGATCATTTGGATTAAGTTCTCGATCGCATATAGTATTTAATTCCGGCCAAAGTGCTGTCCCAATAAATTCCGGGTAAATGGGAATGCCAACTTCTTTTGAAGTGGTGGAGCCTGCTATTAAGTGTTTATCATGAATTATTGGTTTTTTGTTTGTCATTATATGGTTTACGGCCATAGCTTGCCTTAATTCGGGGTCAAATGGATTGCCCGATTTATCAACCTCAAATCCGTTTTCCCGATGGAATTCAGTTAATAATACGGGTCTCTCAACGCAAACCGCAGGTTTCAAGGCGAAGCGTCTATTTTTCAAATACTTTAAACGCGGGAAATCGATTATTGAATATTTAGCTAAATAGGGATCTTCTAAAACTTGAACTTTATCTATTTTATGATTTAAACTCTCGTTTTTAAGCTTTCGACCATGCTCTCCCTCATCCATATCTTTTATTGGATACATTTGGTTTTCGGGACCTTTATATTTAATTTTTTTGGCACCTAAAACAAGTGAAGTAAGATAAGAGAACTTAGTAAGATATGACATATTTCCAGTATATCCCATTTCATTTGTTAAAAGGTAATCAAGAGATTCTTCGGCGCTTTTATCATAAAGTTTGGCTAATGTCTCCTTATCTTTATAATATATGATAACATTCGGATCATCAATTTTTCCCTCACTAAAGGTCATTTTCCCGTTATCAAATATTAGATGACAATTAACTTCGTCATCAAGCGTATGGAACTGGTATTTAGCATTGAAGATAAACCCAGTTTTTTCATTATATATTTCCCTACGCATTTTTCTACGCGTATCGAAAATCATTCCGAATAAATCTAAGGATTCTTTAAACTTTTCTACTTTTTGATCAACTGTTAATTCAGTCATTTTAATTTATCTCGTAATTATTTGATTATTTTCTTTAATATGAATAGTTAATAAATAAAAGTCCTTTTTCAAATTATATAAATATTGTTTTTTTGCCAGATAAGTAATGCTTTAAATTGACGATTAAGCCTGTTCTGTAGAGGTTATAGAATTTGTGAATAATAATTTTAAATTTATCATATACAGCCGCAGCAGCTCTTTGTTATGAAAAAGCAGTAGAACGAGGGATGGATATATATATCAATTTTTTTGAATAATTTTTTAAATTAAGTTCTCAAACTATAATTTAAGTAAAAGGAAAATTTGATAATATTAGAAAAATGAATGCTCGAGAAAGAATTTTAAAAACAATAAATCATGAGGAGCCCGATAAGGTTCCTTCATTTGAACTCTCAATTGATAATTTAAGTATCTGTAAACATTTTGGCGAAGAATATGTATTTCAAGGAATGGCAAAAAGCTTTTTTGATACTTATGAGCTCTATAAAGGAGATACGGAACAAATGACTAAAACAATACTTGTAGCTACTGAAACAAGAAGTTATATGAAAACTACCATGCAACGTCATTTAGGATTGTGTAAAAAGATTGGAATTGATTTTGCTACCATCCCATTCACAGGTTATGTTTCTTTTCCAATAAAATGTGATAAAACCCATTTTGTAGATGAATATGGCAGAATTTTTGATTTAAAAAAAAATCCAGAGGATGACATGGATATTGCATATTATAGAGCTGGTGCGTTCAACAATTTTGAAGAATATGAGGCGGCACCACCTTTAGATCCTGATAATCCGAGAAGGGAAAAATATTTTAAAGCAATGAAAAAATTTGAAAAAGATTCTGAAGGCAAAATCTATGTGATGCCTTCGATATGGGGGATTTTTGAACCTACATGGCAAATTTTCGGATTTCCTAACTTTAGTAGATTACTCACTCGTTCAGCACAGATTAAAAAAGTTTTTGATAATCATGGTAAATTTGCGGTTGAATTATTAAAAAGATTTATTGAATGGGGAGAGGATACACTGCTATACATATTTGGCGACTTTGGATATAAAGCTGGGCTATTAATGAGCCCTAAAAATTATCGTAAATATGTTTTTCCGTGGATAACTGAGATTTGTAAGATTGCTCATAAAGCTGGAATAAAAATAATTTTTCATAGCTGTGGAGATATTTATCCCATTTTTGAAGATCTTATAAAAACAGGAATAGACGCCATTCACCCAATCGAACCAACAACGGCAAATCCGGATTACGATATTTTCAAATTACATGTGGATTATGGAGATAAAATCACGTTCATAGGGAATATTTCCCCGCAGGATTTAGCAGAAAAAACTCCTGAATTTATTCAAGACTACACAAAAAAATTAATTAAAGAGCTCGCTCCGGGTGGAGGATATATTTTAAGCTCTGGACACAGTATTAATCCCGCAGTAAAATTAGAGAATTTTCTCGCGATGCATAAGACACTAGAGAAATATGGAAAATATCCAATCAAAATAGATATATAATCGAAAATAGAAATCTTTAATGACTTACTTCTTTAAGTTAAATCCTAAAGATTTATATGTGCTGTCTTCTAAAATTTGATATAATTATTCTTTAAATTTGTTTAAAAATAAAAAAACGGAGTATAAATAATATGCCTAACGGTTATATGGGTAAAATATTATGGGTAAACCTTTCTGATGAAACTTTTAAAGAAGAAGAATTATCCGATGAGATTTATCGTCAATTTCTTGGAGGGTATGGCTTAGCAACAAAATTAATTTATGAAAATATGCCTGCAAAAGTTGATGCTCTTAGTCCAGATGCAATATTGGGATTCTTTCCAGGGTTGCTAACTGGTACAGTTTCTCCTCTATCAGGACGTTTTATGGTCGCTGGAAAGTCGCCTTTAACTGGAACATGGGGAGATGCCAACTGCGGGGGTTATTTTGGCCCACAGGTTAGAAAATGTGGTTATGATGCGATATTAGTTAAGGGAGCCGCAAGTAATCCAAAAATTGTCGCTATTATTGATGGCGACAAGCAGATTTTAGATGCTTCTGATTTATGGGGGCTAGATGCCGTTCAAACTGAAGATAAGTTGGCAGAAAAATATGGAAGAGTCCAAGTCGCAAGCATAGGGCAATCAGGGGAAAAGCTCTCTCTAATATCAGGAATAGTAAATGATAAGGCTAGACTTGCTGGAAGATCTGGTTTTGGAGCAATAATGGGCTCAAAAAAATTAAAAGCTATTGTTTTAAAGGGAAATAAAGACATAAGCGTTGCAGATAAAGATTCGCTGCTAAATCTGACAAAAGAGTATAACGATGCTATAGCTAAAGGAGGAGGTTTGGTCACAGGATTTAAAACATTTGGCACGACCATGGGAAATACTTATTGTGCACAGACTGGAGATACACCTATTAAAAATTGGGGAGGAACAGCAACAGAAGACTTTCCTGCTGAGAGATATAATAAACTCGCGGGAACGGAAATAAATAAATATAGAGAAAAACCTTATGGATGTTTTTCCTGTCCAGTTCGATGCGGTTCGATCATGAAAGTCCCTGAATTAGGACTTGAAGAAACTCATCGTCCGGAATATGAAACGTGTGCGAGTTTTGGGCATCTTCTCCTCAATGATGATCTAATGTCCATCTTTACGATAAATGATCTATGTAATAGAGCTGGAATAGATACAATCTCCGCAGGGGGATCAGCTGCCTTTGCGATAGAATGTTATGAAAATGGCATCCTCACTAAAGATGATACTGATGGCCTTGAATTAACTTGGGGGAATTCCACGGCAATTATCGAATTAGTTAAGAAGATGATTAACCGGGAAGGATTTGGAGATTTATTAGCGGATGGGTGTAAAAAAGCATCTGAAAAAATAGGTAAAGGCAGTGAAAAATATGCAATTACATCCATGGGTCAAGAACTCGGAATGCATTCTCCAAAAGTGTTTAGAACCTTGGGTGCCAGTTTTGCATTTGATCCTACTCCAGGAAGACATACAACCGCAACTCTGGATATGTATGTATCAGGTCCTATTTCGAAACCAAATGGGCTATTTGAAGGCTTTGCGTTGCCAAAAAAATATAAAAGACCTGGTGATGATAGGAGTGAAGCTGAAAAATTAGTAGCTGGACTCCATCAAGCAACATCTAGCATTGGATTATGTAATTTTATATATTCATTTCAAAAATATCCTTTATTAGAACTAATAAAAGCAGTCGTTGGTTGGGATATGACTATAGATGAGCTTGTAAAAACGGGATTAAGGATTCAGACACTTAGACACTCCTTTTCTTTAAGAGAAGGTATTAATATAATTGGTAATAAATTACCTGAAAGAGTAGTTGGAGTAGATTATTTAGAAGATTATAAAGCATATTGCGGAAAAATGGGTTGGAATCCTGATAATGCCTATCCTTTGAAAGAGACGTTAACCGATTTACATTTAGATTTTGTAATAAAAGATCTATACTAACTCTTTTTATTTTTTCATAAAATTTTATCTTACTCATATATTTAATGAATATTAAAAAATATAATAAGAAATTAATTTGAGTTAATGATCCTTCCTTTTTGTATAGAAATATTATTCAATGGTTCAAACCAAGTAAATAGAATGGTGAAAAAGTAGCAGAAAAAATAAAACTAAATCAATTAGGCTAATTTTTATAATGAAAATAAATTATACCCAAGATTAAAAATTTAAACCATAAATTCATTATTAATATTGAAGGCTATGCAGACAATAAAAGAACAAGTTATTGATTCAATAAAAAAGCTTCCTGATGATGCTAATTATGATGACATCATGGAATCAATTTATGTTCAGCAAATGATTTCGAAAGGTATTGGGCAGTTGGATAAGGGAGAATTTGTATCTCATGAAGATGTAAAAGAAAGGTTTAGAGAATGGTTGAAATAAGATGGTCCCCTATAGCGACTAATGATTATGAATCACTGATTAAATATTATGAGACAACAGCACCAAAATTTGCTCAAAACCTTGCTAAGAAAATCATGTATATTATTGAAAATCTAATTAGATTTCCCAAAATGGGTAGAATTGTTCCTGAGTTAGAAAATGTGGAAATAAGGGAAATTATTTATCGAAATTTTCGAGTAATATATCGTTTAAAAGAAAATATTTTAGAAATTGTTAGAATAATTCATGGAAGTCGTCTCATGAGGATATAATTTTACTATTTTTAATCATAAAAATAGTATATTTTATCATAAGCACTTCTATTTGTTGATAAAATATTTAGAACTTTAAAATATGAATAAGAAAAAAGAATAAATTTAGAATATAAAATCATTTAGGTATTCCATTTGTATCCCAACCGCGGAGTTCATAATATTTTGGTAACAATGATTCGAGGGGCGGGACATTATTCCGAGCACCGCCCTTAGCAAGTGGCGTAAAGAAACGCTTTCCAGATGTATCGTCAGCTTTCGTAATTCCACATTTGATATTAAAATTCCGCTTCATGTCAATGAGTCTTTTTCCTACTTCCATCCAAGTTTCAACTGAATATGAACGACCTGTGATGGCATTAAGACCTTTAATCCAAGGAGTAAGTTCATGTATGAACCAAAATCCAAATATACATCCCCCACATGCAGAATACGCTTCACTCCCATCTTGAATTTTTATAACTGCTTCGGCAACTTCAGCAGCATCAGTGCTAAATTTCTGCACTTGATTTGTTAATCCAATTTCTTCCTTAAGATTCATGTAAGAAGATAAATGCATTGGTTCATAACAATGATATGCGCCTCTCGGTGTAGTAGCATAATCTAAGGCAGTCATATTGTTTGCTCTGGGTTCATGTGCTGGAACTTCAAGCCCTTTTCCATGCATCGCAAGTTCATCAGGCAAACCTTTCTTCTCGCAAAATGCTCTAACTCCCTCTGAGAGCTCGTCCCCAATGCCCTCGCGATATGCAATCATAGGAATAAGTTTTTCAATGGGTTGTACAGCCCCCCATATTTGATCCTTAGAAAATCCGAACTGACCGATATCTATATCTATTAATTCGCGGTCAATGGATTCAAGGAAGCAACCAAGGATTGCTCCAAGAGAAATAGAATCCAAACCTAAATCATTAACAAGAAGATTCCATTTAATAAGAACTTCTAAATTATCCACTAATAAATTAGAACCTAACATACCAAGAGTTTCATATTCTGGACGGGTTACCCATTTACCTTCATACTCCATAAAACCTCGACACGCAGTAGGGCAATTAAAGCATCCATGCATTTTAACCTCTCCACGTTCGCGCATAGCTTTTGCTCCAATTTTCTTAACTCCTGTCCATCGTCCTATCGTATAATTCTTAAGAATAACATCTCCTACACTGGCCATAGAATCCAAATGTACAGGTGTTCCTGATTCCGACATAACCATACCTAAGGCTGAACTCTTTAACAATTCCCTTACTTTTTTTGCTGCTTCAGATACACCCTCCTTATCTTCAACAGGAATTTGACCAGTACCTCGCACTACAATAGCCTTTAACTTTTTACTACCCATTACTGCCCCCATACCACAGCGTCCGGCTGCATGGTGCTTATCATTAATGATACAAGCAATATTTACGAGATTCTCTCCCGCAGGTCCAATGGTGGCAACTTTAATTTTGTCATCTCCAAGTGAATTTATTATTTCATCATTAGCTTCTTGAGTTCCTTTTCCCCATAGTCCTGAAGCGTCTTTTATCTCAACTGTACCATCTTTAATCCATAAATAAGTGGGCTTTTCACTTTTTCCCTTAATAATTAACATATCAAATCCAGATGCCTTGAATTCTTTCCCAAAATGTCCTCCAGAAGAAGATTCACCTAATATTTTAGTTAAAGGAGATTTTGCCATTACAAAATGTCGACCACAATATGGTACTGCGGTGCCACAAAATGGTCCCACTGAAAAGATTAAAAGGTTTTTCTCATCGAATGGGTCGATATCTGCCGGAACCTCTCTTGTAAATATCGCTGCGGCGACACCGGCTCCACCTATATATTTCTCTTCGTCTTCAGTAGCCATATCTTCAATCTTAATTTCTTTAGTCCCTAAATCGACTCGAACTATTTTTCCCATTTACATTTCACCTTAGTTAAATTTTAAACATTAAATATCTGTATATTGAATTCTTTGTTTTATTTGTTTATTAAATTTTCTTAGTTTATTGAGCTCTATAAAAACTAGCTAATAAATTATAACAAAATCTCTTTAATACTTCAATTTCTATATTTTTAAGTAAATTTAAAAACTATTTTAATGATAAGATTGAAATTATTAGTATAAAATGGAGTAGAGAACCATGCTAAATTTAAAGAACAAAACTTTATTTATAACGGGAGCAAGTAGAGGAATTGGTAAAGCTATAGCGGTGCGCGCGGCCAAAGATGGAGCCAACATTGCAGTGGTGGCTAAAACCGCGGAACCTCATCCTAAATTGCCAGGAACAGTTTATTCAGCTGCGGAAGATATTGAAAAAGCAGGAGGATCAGCTATACCTTGTATTGCAGATATTAGATTCGAAGATCAAATACAGGCAGCAGTTGACGCCACAGTTGAAAAATTTGGGGGTATCGATATATTAGTAAATGATGCTAGCGCTATTAGTTTAACACCTACTTTGGAAACCAAAATGAAACGATTTGATTTGATGTTCTCCGTAAACGTGAGAGGTACTTTTTTATGTTCTAAGTTATGCCTTCCCTATCTGAAAAAGGGAGATAATCCACATATTTTAAATCTCAGCCCTCCTCTGAACATGGATCCTAAATGGTTTGCCCATACTCTCGCTTATACAATGTCAAAGTATGGTATGAGTATGTGTGTGTTAGGTATGGCTGAAGAATTTAAAAAAGATGGAATTGCGGTAAATGCTCTCTGGCCTCGAACTGCAATCGCCACAGCAGCAGTGAGAAACCTTTTAGGAGGAAAGGCGGCTGTTAATCATTCAAGAACTCCAGAGATGGTTGCAGATGCTGCTTACTTAATATTGACTCAACCGAGTCGAGATTATACGGGTAATTTCTTTATTGATGATGAAGTGTTGATTGAACATGGAATCACAGATTTAAGTAAATATTCGGTTGTTCCCGGAGCAAAATTAATGCCGGACTTTTTCTTGTATGGTGGAGGAGAAACTTAAGACAGATTAATAAAAATCTAAAAATTTTTCAATATAATCAGCAACATTTTTAACTTTCAAACTTAATAAATTACATTAAGTTCAAGTAATGTCATTTTTCTCATGAGTTCGAAATATAATAAGATTTCAGAAACCCTTTCACAAAAATTTAAGGAAATTGTAGGAGAAGAAAATCATTTCTCTGAATTCGTAATTAGGTGGACATATGCGTTTGGACCTACGATTTTTGAAAAAGAATGGATACCTGATTTAATATTGATGCCTCAAAATACTCAACAAATTTCGGAAATCTTAGAATTAGCGAATGAAAATAATATACCGATAACTCCAAGAGGAAGTGGTACAAGTTTAAGTGCAGGACATTTACCGCCTTTCGGAGGTATTGTTTTAGATTTAAGCACTATGAATAGAATACTATCTATTGATATTGAAAATAATATTGTAGAGGTTGAACCCGGAGTAATTTGCGACGAGTTGAATGAGAAATTAAAACCTTATGGCTATTTTTTTCCACCAGATCCAGGCTCAAGTTCTGTGTGTACAGTTGGAGGAATGGTTGCAACAAATGCGGGTGGAATGCAAGCATTTAAGTATGGTGTGACTAAGAATTATGTTATGTATTTAATGGTTGTGCTTTCAAATGGAGAAATATTAAACCTAGGCACTAAAGTCTTAAAATCTGTATCATCGTATAATTTAAAAGATCTAATCGTAGGATCTGAAGGAACTTTGGGAGTAATTACAAAAATTGGATTAAGAATTAGACCCTTGCCTAAAAAAAGAAAGTTAGGATTTTTTATTTTCGACAACATCGAAGATTTAAGTGAAGCGGTATTAGAAATAAGAAAAAAAGGGATTGTCCCAAACCTTCTAGAATTCATAGATAAAGTCGTGATAAAGGCTATTTATGAATATTTAGGGGGAGAATTTTTGGATTACCCAATAGGTTATGTATTAATGGCAGAAGTGGATGGGGATAATGACTATGAAATTGATGAAAATTTCTCGATTCTATTTGATATAATGATTCAAAGAAATCCGATATTTCATAAAATTGCTGAAAGTCCAGAAGAAAGAGATAAATTAGTTAAAGCGAGAAAATCAAACTTCCCCGCATTATCCAGAATCAGACCATCAGTATGCACAGAAGATTGTTCAATTCCACTTACCGAATTCTGTAATGTAATTGAAAAAATAGAAAAAATTCCTGAAGTAATAGGCGCTTCTAACTTGTTAGTTGGTGTTGTGAGCCATATGGAAGGAAATTTGCATCCTAAATTTTTGTTTAATGAAAATGATGAAAATGATTTAGCAGATTTCCAAAAAGCTATGGATTATCTATATAAAGAAATAATAATTCCTTCTGGAGGAAGTATTACTGGAGAACATGGAATTGGAAAAATAAAAACTCCTTATCTTCAGTTAGAACATAGCGAAGACGTGATTGATATAATGAGTCAGATAAAGAACTTATTAGATCCAAAATTAATACTCAATCCTGGCATAGGAAAAGGAGCTATTATTAATCTTGATAAAGTAATAAATCCAAGAAAGCTAAAAAACCAGCCAGGAAAAATTTTAGAACTTAATTGTAACAGATGTGGATTTTGTAATGTTACTTGTCCCTCTAAGATTTACTATAAATCAGAAGCCTATACTCCAAGAGGAAGATTAAGTATATTAAATGGATTAGTCTATGGGGATATGAATTTAGAAAAGATTGATTTAATTAACCATATTATCCACTCATGTACTTTGTGCGGATTATGTTTAACGATTTGCCCTGCGGGTGTTAAAACAAACGAAATTTTCGAAAAAGCAAGAGAAGTGCTACATCACATAAATAAATGAAAATATTAGAAGTTAATTTTACTTGAACTTAGAAATCAGCTAAATTTAGATTCTTCTGACTTAATTAAACCTAATATGTAAGGGATTGCTAAAAATGGAGCATATACTAAGACGATTTCAAACATAGTATTGTAAAATTTTAAAAACTATAAGATCTATGATAAAATGGATAATCTTTTTCTTAATGAATTAAGATTTGATATTAAATATGTAGTTAGAAACAGAGCTCGCCATCTGTTTCAAAACAATCAAAAAGAGAGTCTAAATGCTCGATGTAATTTAACATTGAACCATACCATTTGTCTAATAGGGTTTTAAATTGAGCCTTTATGAATCCAAGATCCCTCGCACTATATACATAAAGATATCCCCTTCTGTTTGAATGTGTAAAACCTTTCATTTCTTCATAAGCCTTTAATGACATTGACTCTCGCTTAATAAGATTAATCTCTGTTAAATTCTGAAGTACCCTTTGAATTGAACTTCTATCCATTTGAAAAATTTTTTTTATTTCTGAAGTACCAGTATGGACGTGTTTAAGTAAATAAGAAAGCACATTAGATTCTAATTCATTTAATCCCAAAATGCATCTGAATAATCTTTTACTCTTAAAAATCCCTTTCTCATCTAAAACAGATTCGTTAATATCCTCTATTTTTTCTATTTCTTTTAGTTGCTTATTGATTATTTCCAGCCCTCATCACCTTAAAAATTAATAACTTAAGTAGTTTAATTCAAAATCTAATGATTCAAGTCTTTAAGCCTTTCAAGAAATACCTTCAAGTTATTGTAATTCGTGGCTCCGACAATTTTATTCACTACTTGACCCCTTCTAATAAATAGTGTTGTTGGAATGCCCGATATCCTATATTGCTGTGCTAAAGTAGGCGTTTCATCAACATTAACTTTTACAAAAATAAATTCATTTTGGTATTCTTGCTGAAGTTGTTTAAATGTTGGTGCAAATGCTTTACATGGTCCGCACCAAACTGCCCAAAAATCAATTATGATAATTTTATCATAATCATTTAATATTTTATTAAATTCGTTAGCACTCCGAATTTCAATTACATTTTTTGGTAATGCACTGAGTTTTATAAGCATTTCTGCTTTCTTTAATCGAATTTTTT
>JAHQWS010000304.1 GCA_029856295.1 Promethearchaeia archaeon | reverse complement strand
CGGTTATCGTAACTACGCCAGGATTCTGTATTATGTATTCCAAAATTTCGGCTTTATAATCTTTGCCTTGAATTTTTGTGCTAATTGCAACCTTCACCTTTACTAAAGTATAAAGATATTAAATTTAATTCTTCCTAATTTTTTTACTTTACTTATTCAAATACGGTTAATACTAATACTGCTTATTTATCTTAAAAGTAGTACTAAAATCAAATATTTCTTTATTTTATCTCAATAGATAACTCATAAAAAGCATTGTCTTTCTTACTGCCAGCATGGATTTTTTTAACCTTACACTCTACAGGTCTCTCAACTTCCCTTTCCCATAGAGCCTCAATGATTCCAGATACAATATAAAAATGATAAGTAAAATCCTCCGTGCCTTCTAAAAATTCTGAATTTTTAAATCGATACACTGCTCGTTTACCTGACTCATCCATCATTTGCTCGGAAATCTCAATTGAAGGTTGTAAAATATCATATGTGGGATAAAATCTCCCAAATACTTCATAATAAATCTTTATAAGACGATTCACCTTAAAACCTTTTAATTCTTTCGAAATCATGGGTCCCAAGGAGAAATCTATATATTCATAACAGTTTCGCCCTATTTCCTTAAAAATCTCTTCTGAACCAGGAAAATAACGCTTTAATCCTGATAGTAAGCCCTTATAATACGCGATAGTGAATATTTTTGTAAAGGAAATTTCTTGAGCGTTAAAATATAACTTGTACGCACCAACTTTCCTACTGAATATTTTTTTTTAAGTCCTAAAATAGAAACGTACTTCGAAACCGTATTCCTTGAGAAATCTGTCTCATCTGCTATATCAGTTATGGTGACTCCTTCTGATTTGTCCTTAATATATTCAAGGATTTCAGCTTCATAATCTACATTTTCTTTTGGAATAGAAATTTTCACCTGAATTTTAGATTATGAAATTCGCTTTATAACTTTTTCTATGAGAACAACAGATATTATTTTTTTTCATCATAAAGTAATTTTTAATAAAATAATAATCTTACCAGCCTACTCTGTTAAATTTACTTAAATAATTTAAATTACAGAAATATTAGCAGTAATAAGAATTAATATAAGAACAAATCCAGTTATAAACGGATTTAAATAATTATCTTGTAATTTAATTTTGCTTGTTAAGAGATCTATAAAAACAAATACAAATGAAAGAATTAAAGCAACATATAATGTTAATTCTAATCCCCAATTTGATAGCTGAAAATGATTAGAAAAAGCTACCGCGAAAACTGTACATATAAATGTAAATATAAAACCTCCTATATACCCTTCAATAGATTTATTGGTACTTTTTGGAAAATGATGTTTTTTATCTCCTGTAAATATACCAATCATTGAGGCCATGGCATCTGCCACAGAAGTTATTAAAATTACTATAAAAAAAATTGGAAAAGTAAAGAAAATAAAAGGTACAAAAGAAAAAACCATAATTGAAGTACTTGAAAATGAATCTAATTCATCAGGAGTGAGTCCTGCTTTACACAATTTAATGGCAGTAGGAGGCATGAAACTAAAATCAAATGATCGAATTAAATCCTGAGCTATAAAAGTTAAAGCGAAATCAATACCGATTATAATTACTATAAACATAGCATAGTCGATCCACGCATTTCCTAAGAGTTCAAAAAAGAAATAATAAGCAATTACTATACCTAATCCCACCACAGCTCCAGGAAGAATGTGAGTAATTCTTCTCTTTATTTGAATTCTTTCAGAATATTCTTCCAGAAATTCCGTACAGAAAACTTCATAATTGTGTTGATCTAGTAAAAGTTCAGGATTTCTAATAGTTCTTAATTTTGCCGAGATTCCCCAAAAAGAAACACCTATCATAACTCCGACAATAAAAACGTTCCCTAAAAGGGTTAATTCATCTACAGCTTTAGGAAAGATGATTCCAGCATTATTCCCTCCAAATTTTATTATCAAAAACGGATAAAAAAGTGCAAACCCCAGTGTTAATAGAACGTATACTATCTCATTAATCTTTTTGTATGCCCCCTTATTTTCAGAATTCCATGTTTTTATTATATGTGCAAACATTAGTGTAGCAAAAATGAGGCATAAAATTGTAACCGGTAAATATGAGAAAATAACCATCTTTATTCGGAGTTATTTATTATTCTTTGATCAAGTATTGATTGTTCATCAATTTTTTAACATTTATAAAAGTTGTTTTAAAAATAGTGGAATTAATTATGTTATTTCTTTGTTCTCAACCAACCTTTATCAAAAATCCAATCTAAATCAATAGAATCAGGTTTAATGTCTTTAGAAATGCCTTTATCCTCATCGTGGTTTTGAGTTTCACTGTTTTCTGAATTTATTTTTTTGCTTTTTTCTTCCATCATTTTGCTGTCCAAAATAAAAAAAATAATCCTCTCTAAGGAATAATATGTTATATGAGGTTAAGTTTAAAAAAATATAAATTTTTCTTTCTCTTTTTACTAACACTCTTTTAAATAAATTGTAAAATTACCGAAAAATAATCTACATCTAAAATATAACGAACAATTACGTATATAATAGCACATCCTATTGGAATTAATAAATTATCTGATAATTTAATTGGTTTACTAGTAATCATATCAAAGATCATAAATGCTCCAGCCAAAAGCATTCCATAAAAAGGTCCTATGAAAATTACACATATTATAAAAGCAGTTATGGTACCTGCTATTGTCCCTTCATATGTTTTATTAGGATTCCATGAGATATGCCTTTTCCCGTATCGTATTCCAATTTGGCTTGTCATTAAATCTCCTATAGAACTCATTCCTAAAATGGCAAAAAAAACCATTGGTGGACATAAAAATGCGGCGAACATTTGCCCTATGCTAAAATAGAGATAAGTACAATAGGATTGTTTTTCATCTTCAGACATTATTAAAATGGGAAGAATATTAAAAGGGAATGCCAAATATTTTGTTTTACGTGTAAGTTCATTTATAAGCATTACTAAACAAAAAGAATAAAAAAAGAAAAACAAAACAAAATATAACCATTGCAATGAAAATAATACATTTTCAATAGATTTTGGTTTGGTAAATATTCTGAAATATAAATAAAGCATGTTAGTTATGTCGGGGTCGATTCTTATTGGTTTTCCATCCTTATTTTCAGTAAAATCCTTTACGTTAATATAACTTATATACCACACACCAACTAGCGCTATAAAAATTAATACGTGGTTTATTTTTCTAACAATATCTTTTCTAAGTTTGCTCATCTCTTTTACTTTTTTTTCCATTCTATTTTCTAACTTGGTAAAATCTTTATTTGTTTTTAATAATCTAAAACAATATAATAGAACTGTTGAAACAATAAGAATCGCGCCAATAAAAACTAAAGGCAATAAAAGGGTAAATGTAAAGAGGGGGAGTGTTTCATCATGAAGATCTTCATCTTGAACCATTAATATAAGAAATAAGAGTATATTTATAAACACAAAAAATAAAGCTCCAACGCTTAAAATGTTATTGAGGATATCAGATTTATATGAAAAGTACAAATATCCAAAAAGGATAACAAAATAAAAAACTAGCAGTAATAAAAACCAAATATAGAAAATGCTAATAAACATTTGAACACTAATAAATTAATTAACGAATTAAATGAATAAATCTGAGATTAAAAGGTAAGAAACCATAAATAAAATTTACTAAAAAAAAATTACTTAATTATGAAAAATATCGTATTAGCTTCTAAATCCTTGGATCGGAGGAAGATTCTTAAAGGGGCCAGACTTCCATATGAAGTTTTGATAACAAATGTGGATGAAGATGATTTTAAAAAAGAAAATTCAAATCCTATTGAATTAGTAAAGCAATTAGCGAATGCAAAAGCACTAAAGGCAAAAGAAAAATTAGCTCAAGAGAACAAAGACGCTATTATCGTAGCAGCTGATACTATTGTTGAATTGAATGGTGAAATTATTGGAAAGGCTAAAGATGAGGAGCATGCATTTAGAATTTTAAAGAAATTAGCAGGTAGGTCACATAAATTAATTACAGGAATTGCTGTTACAGAGACTTATAATCCTAAAATCATAATAGATCATGATTCTACTTCAGTTACATTTTTGGATTTAACCGATAAAGAAATATGGGGTTATATTAAAACTGGAGAATGGCAAGGAAGAGCTGGTGCGTATTCTATCAGAGAAAGAGCAAGTCTTTTTATCAAATCAATTCAAGGATCTTCTTCGAATGTTATAGGGTTACCCATGAATAAATTGTACCAGATTTTAAGAAAGGAGTTTAATCAATTCCTCCTATAATATGTTATACTTTAAACGGGTTATCTCTTTTTCAATTGTTTCATAAACTTCGGGATAAAATATTTTAAAAATCCTATACCAATCAATTCCAATTAGGCCTCCCGCTATAAAGCAAAGAAGATAACCAAATTGAATAACTGATTCGTCAGCTATATTAAATATTTGATATGGTAAGAAATCAGTCCCATATATAACCATATTTATAGAAAAGATGGTCAATATCATTCCAAGTGGATAAATTATTAATTTAGGCATTTTAAAAAAATTCAAATCCTCTTTTGTTATGTGATTAAAAACTGAGGTTTGAGCCTTTTGAAGATTATTTTCTGGTTTAGATTTAATTTCTATAAATTTCAAATGAATTATATCACGCCAATCTCGGAAGAAAAAAAAGCTCCCTAAATATAAGAATATGAATGAGAGAATTTGAACGAATAATAGAATTAAGCTTGATCTTCTGTAAAAAGGATGGCTTAAAAAAAGTAAAGATGGTCTTAATCCTAATAAAAAAAAGCCTATTATGAGAAAAATAGCACCAACGAATCCCTCATGTAAATGATATTTTCCTAAAATTGTAGCCGCTTCAAATTTAACCGTGATTTTTTTTATATCATAAACAATAAAGACAATCAATCCAGGAGCAATCATTGAAAAAGAGATTAAAGTAATAATTTCCCAAAAGCTCCAAAACAAACGTGAAGATGGAATTAATGCCATGACGTATATAAAAATCCATGTAAGTACCATAAAAAGCAGTACATATTTGAAAACTCGTTTATAATATTCAAAATTTAGGAAAAAGATAAAAGAAAAGAAAAGAAAATTAAAAAGCATGAGCATTAAAAAGCGGCTAAAAAAAATTTCAATAGAATTATATACAAAAATCCCTTTGCAATATAGATAAATTAAAAGTGAAATATTACTTAAAATCAAGAATACGAATATAATTGTTAACCTATATGCTTTTCTCATTAAAACCTTAAATGAACTCTGAATTTAAAATTTAGCTAATATAGTATTCCCTTTTTACTTTTGATATTTATAATGTGGAGTTTAAGTGTAGAAAAAAAAAAAGAAGTTTATTAATCCTTTTTTATTAATCGTTTTGCGATAGAGTCTGGTAAAAAGAATCCTAGATAATATTCAATAGAACTAGAAATTAATAAGAGTCTAACTAACACTAATTCTAATGGCGTAAATGTTAATATGGCATCCAGAAAAGCACCAACCGCAAAAGAGATCATGGCGATTAACAGAAATTTCCCTTTCCAATGAACTGACGGATCTTCTGATGTCATTGACTTTCTTGCAAATATCGTTCCAGTTATAAGGACTATAAATATTCCAAAAATCCGAAATATATTAGGAATGATAGTGTGCGATGAATCAAACATTCCCTCCAGTGTTCCTATAATCTCGGGATTTATTATTAAGGCTGCTATAAGAAATATTTCATATATTAAACAAATTACTCCAATACTTACCGTCATCTTCTTTACCAACCTCGGATAGACAAGAGTAGAAAAAGCATAAATCCAACATATTATAGCCAATGGAATAAAAGCATTTTCCATAAAAAGGTACGGAAATAATTCGAGTCTATACCCAGCTAATACGTACAATAAAAACGATAGTGAATTTCCAATCCATGGAGTCGAGATTCCCATCCAAGAAACTCCAACAGCAATCAATTCTGTACGTTTGTGCTCAAAATATTTCAGTAATATTCTTAACCCTACTAACAACGATATTACAACGAATATTGTGGTAAAAATACCATGAAGTATATCTAATTCCGATAATTCTTCTATCCCCATAAAATCACTTAATTTATTGAGAATTATAATATAAATATTGTATAATTCTTATTTTATTTAAACATATATCTGAAAATGAACTTATTTAAATCACTTTTCCACATTAGAAATTAAAATGGTTAGTTTTAAAATATGTGTTGGTTCTCTTAATCCTACGAAAGTAAACGCTGTTAAAATTGCGTTTGAAAAATATTTTACAGATTTCGAAATTTTAAAAATTAGACCAGAATCTAGTGTCCCTAATCAGCCAATTGGGATGGAATCAATTCTGAAAGGAGCAAAAAATAGGGCGGAACATGCTTTAAATTATTTACTAAATGAAAAACAAATAAAAACAAATATTTACGGGATTGGCATCGAAGCGGGATTAGTTAAAGTACCATATACCAAAACAAATTATATGGATTTTCAGTTCTGTGTGATATTGGATGAAAATAGGAACATAACGTTGGGATCTGGAATTGCTTTTGAATATCCACAGTCAGTTATTAATGAAATTCTTTCAAATCAAGAAACTGAAATTGGTACTGTCATAGGAAAGCTCGCAAATAACATGAACCTGAAAAATGAAGCTGGCGCAATCAGCTTTTTAAGTAAAAATATTATCGCGAGAATCGAAATTTTAACTCAAGCTGTAATTTGTGCATTATTACCTCGGATAAATCAGGAATTATATGAGCTATAAACCCCTTATTATGGGTCTATTTTGTTTAAATGCCTCCAAAATTCCATCCAATCGGGCCTTTATAAATCTCTTCCATATTAATCCAGTGTCTGTAAAAATGTAAAATATCTCATTCTTGATTGCCTCAAATACAACATCACCTGCTTGATCGGGGGAGGTTCCTTGTTCTAATGTTTTAACAAACATACTGACACCTTGTTCAACTTCAGGATGATTTCTAAGAAGTCTATCTAAACATGGTTCATAGTCAGGACCACAAAATTCTGTTGGACGATTTCTTTCGCTGTTTGCAATTCTTGTATTTACAAATCCAGGACAAAGAACTGAAACATTAATTTTGCATTCCATTTGTGTAAAACTCATGCGTAGACTCTCAGAAAGTGCAACTACTCCGTGTTTCGTGATGCTATAAATTCCATTTCCAGATTCTCCTGGTACTAATCCTGCCATGGATGCTGTATTAACAATATGACATTCATTATCTTGCTGAAGCATTATGGGAATAAAGGTCCGAATACCATGAATAATGCCCCATAAATTTACTCCCATAACCCAATTCCAATCAGATAAATTGCACTCCCAAATAGGCCCTGGAGCAGCAACCCCGGCATTATTGCATAATAAATGGACTTCTCCAAATGTATCGATTGTTTTTTGGGCTAGTTTTTCAATATTCTCGGATTTTGAAACATCTGTCGATATGGATATCACGTCTGCTCCTGAAGTCTTTAATTCTTCTTTGACCTGATTTAGAGCATCTTTCTCAATATCTACTAATACTACTTTCATACCCTCTTTGGCAGCTCTTCTGGCTATACCACGACCAATTCCACTTGCGGCACCAGTTATAACTGCCACTTTATCTTTAAACTCTTTCATATTTCTCGAACCTCCTTTTTGTTATTGTATTAAGAATTAATAACGGAATATTTAAATCAAGATCTCTTTTCTAATGATTTATGAATTTGCTTATTTTGTTTATATGATTCCATGATTTCCTCATTTCGGGCTTGGATCATTCTTCTATAATATAGTTTAGTGTCGGTTAAAATGTAAAAAATATCTTTTTTAATTGCTTCAAACACAATATCACCAACCTTATCAGGTAATTCCCCCGCCTCACCTAATCCAAGTATCGCTTCCCAAATTGGTTTCAATTCAGGATGATCTATTTGCTCAGTAATATCATTACATAATTCAGATGGACGATTTCGCTCACAATCAACAATTCTTGTTTTTACCATTCCAGGACAAAGAGCATGAACTTTAATTTTTGATTTCAATAGAGAAAGTTCTTTAGCTATGATCTCAGTAAGGCCCACAACTCCATATTTCGTAACTATATACATTCCCTGTCCAATCTCATTTGCCATTAGACCAGAAAGAGATGCCGTATTTACGATGTGACATTCATTATCTTGTTTAAGCATGATGGGAATAAAGGTCCGAGTACCATGAATTACGCCCCATAAATTTACATCCATGATCCATTTCCAATCGGAAAGGGAACATTCCCAAGTTATGCCATATGGAGCAGTGCCCGCATTATTACATAATAAATGGACTTCCCCAAATGTATCAATTGTTTTCTGTGCTAGTTTTTCGACATCTTCTGCTTTCGAAACATCTGTCAATACCGGCAATACAGTTGCTCCACAAGATTTCAATTCTTTTTCGGCTTGAGATAATGCCTCTGCCTCTATATCGGCTAAAACAACTTTCATGCCCTCTTTAACTGCCCTATTGGCAATTCCTCGACCGATGCCACTGGCCCCACCAGTGATAACTGCCACTTTATCTTTAAAATCTTTCATAATTGTTAGAGTTCTTTTTTTTATATTGAGTTATGAAATTTGATTTTTTTAATATTATTTCCTAATTTAATTTGAAAATTATTAAAATTAATTACAGATAAAAATTTTTGAATTTCTCAATTTTTTTTTACAAATTAACCTTCTAATCCTTTGCCTTCTCCAAAAAATAAGATATTATTTTTTCTGGAATATTAATTTCAGTCACTTTTTGTAAGGCTGTAAATCCGGGAATTGAATTTACTTCTATTACATAGTACCCCTCCTTGCTTTCTAATATATCTACGCCGGCGATTTCGGTTTTAGTAACCTGCGCTGATTTAACCGCCAATTTTGTTAATTCACTTGTGAGCTCTAATGGTTTTACTTCCGCACCAGCATACACATTTGTTTTCCAGTTATCACTTACTCTATACATGCCAGCGATCGCTTCATTTCCAATAACGAAAATTCTAATATCGCGGTTATAATGTTCTATAAACTCCTGTAGATAGAAAACTTCGTTTAACTGCCCTAAAGTAATTATTACATTTTCTGCAAATCCTTTATCATTCAATCGAGAGATTCCAATACCCTTTGAACCAAATAAAGGTTTAATAATTACATCACCCCCAAGTTCTTCATACATTTGTAAAGCATCATGGGGATCTTCGCAAATTATTGTTTTGGGAGTTGGAATACTATGCTTTTCTAAAAATACAGATGTTAAAAATTTGTCACTAGCAATCTCTAAGGATTCCCTTGAATTTATTAATCTAATTCCATATTCTTCAATAGCTCTTAATATATCGAGTCTGAAAAATATTTTTTGGGTTACATTTGCCCCGAATCCTCTTACAAAGATACGTTTCGGTTCAAGCTTGATAAATTGATTCTCAAATTTACTGATATTAACTTTTACTTTAATGGTTGATGGAATAAAATATTGAACCTCATATCCTCTTTTATTAAATTCATTTGTTAATAATTGAACTTCCGGGTCATTTGGATTAGGAGTTATAATCATGGTTTGCATTTTTCATACCTTGGAAAAAATTACTTAATTTGTTTAGGATTTATATTTATAAATAGGATTAATATAAATATATTTAATTTCTATTAAAACATATATGAAGTCAATGGACGGTCAAGATAAGGAAAAAGAAATTGAAAAACTAAGTAAAGTTTTAAGCAGTATACAAAATCTCTACTATAAAAAAAAAGAACAACTTGATGAATTACAATTAGAAATAACTGAATTAAAAGAAGTTTTAAACAATCTTAATTCCATTGTATCAATTAAATCTTTTCATAGCGCCGATGAATTATATCATAAAGCTTTGGATACGTTAGAAAAAGAAGAAGTTTCGGTAGAGGAGTATTTTCAAGAAGAAGTTCCTATTGAAAAAGCGAAAGGTACAAAAATAAAAAGAAAAATATTTTCCAAAGATGATAAAGACCTTTTATGCGTCTTAAATTTTGTTGATTTTAATCAAATTGAAATTAAATTTATTGATCCAGACACAAGGAATATAAAAGAAACTTCTGAAGAATTTATTAGCATTTTTTTGAGAGGAGCCTTAATTCCAATTAAAGAAAAATATCCAGAAATGAAACTAGGCTATATTCATTTTAAAACCTCTAATATTATCGAAAAAATACAAATCTCGAATATCACCTCGGTTAACGATTATGATTTAATTACTTCAAAAATTAGAGAATTGCTTTTTGTAATTAAATCTGAGAAATGAAATCCAAAATTAGTAAAGTCTATCAATGGCAAAAGAATATATTGAGATAATATTTTGTTTTATTAAAACCCAAAAAATTATTAAATTTCATCCACTTTTAATTTTATAAGAATTAATGGAGAGTTGTTTATATTGGCGAAAAAGAAAAAATCATGGCTACAAATGCCAAAAGTACATTCAAAATTTAAAGATGAAAGCTTAGAAGATGCTTTAATAAGAAAAGCAATCCAGCTGTTATCCCCCGGAGGAAAAGATGACCCACCGTCTTTTATTTTTCTCTGTGGTAACTTCTTTGACGTAAAAGGCTATGTGTATTCCGCCTTGCGCGCTTGGAAAGGAGCAATAAAACCCACAGAAAAAGGGGGTAGACAACCTTTATTAGAAGCTACATTTGCCTCTTTATCTGTATATTTAAGTTCTTTATTATCACTTCAGGCGGATTTTTATTTTGCCTATGATGAGATAAAGGAACTTTTACTCACAAATAAACGAGAAGATCTCTGGTCAATCGTGGAGGAAAAATTGCCGTTTATCTCATTACCGCCTCGAGAAATGTATGGCAGCCAAGTTTCGCCTATTTCTCCATATTTCGTTATTCAACAAGACGGAGATCTCACGCTAGGGGAGATCTATCCAAGTGTTTACCTGACAGAGATAATCACTAATATCAAATCAAGATTTTTTGTGTTTTTTCAACATGAAGGCTATTCTGCTTTTGGATTCTTCAACTCTTTGCCACCCCGAAAAAATATTGGATTTGAGAAAAAACCAAAACCCTTTACAGCAGACGGCACCTCAGAAAATATTTTAAAATATGTCAAGGGAGCGAAAAATCTCAAGGAAGTGATGATTGGCTTTATCAATAGCCATAATAATGCGTACCTTGAGCAATATCTAGTTGATGACTATGAATTATTACTAAATAAATTATTGGAGGGGACTTAAGATGGTTAATATAGGTTTATTAGGAGATATTAGCGTTGGAAAAACGAGCCTTTTAAGATTATTCGTACGATATTTAAATAAAGGGGATATCGAAAATGTAGAAGGCGGTAAAAAATGTACAGTAGTGAAAACGGATTTCAGCGGAGAGGCTACGCTCCCAGGAGGCGAAAAGGAAGATAAACTCAATCAAAAAGAAACAAAAACAATCCACCCAAACAGAGTCGTTTTTAGAGAAGATGACAACAACAGAGCACACACTATCTTCGGACCTGGTGGAGATTCTAGTAGAGCAGTCGTAAAGATGGGAATCATAACGATATCTCGCATAGCTACGCAGATAATTGCAGTGTTTTCATGCGATAGAGAGATAGAAATCCAATTTAAGTTTTTTAACGACATTCGATTCTTTCCAGATCAAATTTTTGCGTGCATAAACAAAGTCGATTTAATAAAGGGTAACAAAACGCAGAAGCAAAAGAAGTTAGAAGAGATAAAAAAGCAAATTGAGACTTTTTTCAAGGAAAAGAAAATCGGGATCAAGGATTTTTTCATTACCTGCGGCGAGACTGTGGAAGGTTTTGATGATATTGAGTCTTATAATAACCAGGTGGCAGAAATGATATTAAAAATTACCACCGCAAATTAACTACTTCTATTTTTTTACAAGAAACAATTTAAGAATTTCTTTTACAGTAAATTCTCTATTCAATTTTCAAATAAGATACATCTTAAAGACTTACTGAGATCAGCAATTTAGTTATATCGTGAGTTTCTAATTTAACAATAACATCTATAACTGCAGGTTTGCCTGAATTTTTCGCTCGTTCGAGAGCTGGTTTAAGTTCATTAGGATCCGAAACCACTTCTCCATAACATCCAAATCCTTCAGCACATTTCGCATAATTGATTCCAGAGAAATCCACATCAATATAACGCTTTTTATTAGATAATTTTTGAATAGATTTCATGGAACCAAATGAATTGTTATTGGCAACAACATATATTAAATTTTTTAATCCCAATCTCACAGCCGTTTCTAAATCTTGGATGTTAAACATAAAAGCACCATCACCACTTATAGAAACAACTTGTTTGTCTGGTTTTGCCAATTTTGCTCCGATACCGTAAGGGATCGTAACCCCCAAGTGGCCCATTCCGGCTGCGATTAGAGTTGATAGTGGAGCCCTTGGCTTGTGAATACTAATCTGTTCTAATGCAAAAGCCTCAATTTCTCCGCCATCGATAATTAATATAGCATCTTCATCCATAAACTCATAAATTTCTTTTACCATTCTTGCTGAAGCAATTGGTTTTTCTTCATTCGAAACTTTTTTATTGATATTTGCTATGTTTTTTTGCTCTTTTTTATTGAGTCTGTTTAACCAATCTCTTTGTTCAATTTTCTTACCTTTTTTTAGCTCATCAAGCATTTGGCTTAAATAAGATTTACAGTCACCTACAATTCCTAACGTAATTGGTTTGCTTCTGCCAATCATAGTTGGATCGATGTCCACGTGTATCAATTTTTGAGTATTTTTCCAAAAGGGTTCTATTCCATATCCCATTGTATATGAGAATTTGCAGCCAAGGGCTAAAATCACATCTGCCCCGCCTGCTGCTTGTAAAACGACATTATCTGCCAATGAAGAGCCAATAAAGCACTTGGAGTTATTTGAAATAGTGCCAATTCCCATAAATGTAGTTATAACAGGTATCTGCAAATAATCAGCTAGAGTTTGCAATTCAATCCAAGCTTCTGCCCGTGAAACTCCACCGCCGGAAATTATTAACGGCTTTCTCGCATTTAGCAACAAATCAATTGATTCCTTAATTAAATCTCCATCAATTGCAACCTTACTATGAGCTCTATATCTATTTGGCGTTAAAATTGGGATTTTTTCCTCTTCTAACTCAGCAAGAAAAGCATCTTCATAGATTTCTAACAACACTGGTCTCGGTCTACCCCCTGTAGCCTCCCTAAAACACTTTTGAACTGCATTAGGAATATCTATAATCTTACGAACTGACTTTTGATATTTTGTAATTGGTTTAAACATTGTTATTTGATCGAGATTTCCTTGTAAGGTAAAGGAATCTTCATACTTACTATTTACTTGAGGTACAATGGCAATAACTGGGATATTATCGCTCCACGCTGTTCCTATGCCCGGAACAAGATGTAATGCTCCAGGTCCAACCGTTCCAAAACAAACACCAGGTTTATTGGACACTCTTGTGTAGGCGTCAGCAGCATGAGCTGCAGCTTGTTCATGTCGAAATAAAATTGTATTTATCCCTTTTTCTCTTCCCCATCTATAAATAGCATCGTACATAGCCAAAAATTGACCCCCTGGAATGCCAAACATATATGCTATTCCTTCTTGAAGGAGACATTTTATTAAAACATCCCCACCGTTGATAATTCTCTTTTTTTGCTCTAAAAATTAAACCTCTTTTCTAAAAAATTGAAAGTTGAAATTACTTATGCTTTCTATTAGGTTTTAGGTTGTATAAAAAAATTTTGATATTTTCTCATTCTTTAATTTTTAAGGCTAATTTTACAAACAGTTTTTCAATGTCTAGTTGATATCCTATTAAAGGAGTGAGTTTTATGGAATTTAAGTCCTTTTCAATTTCTAAATAACCCTTTTGTTCTAGTTCTTTCAAATCTTCTAAAATATTCTTCTTTTTTCTAATTTTTTCAATTTCAGTAATTGGTGATATCCCTTCATGGTTTTTAAGACAAATTACTAAAGTACAGAATAACGTAGCAGCCAATCGTGGTTTGTTGTCAAAGGGATTTGCTGAAATAAGATCAGAAATATCCGAATCGTAGGATATAAACCAATGGGAGTTAATGGGATTGTATCTTATTTGAAGTCCTAACGGCTCAATATATTTAGATAAATTAGTTATTAAATTTTGGAAATAACCGCTTTTATTTTTATTTTTAACATTAAGAGTATGAAGTATATCCCTCTTAGTGGCACCTATTTGATATAAATTTGTTTTATTACTCAACATATGCATCAAAATTGATATTTCATTCAAATTTTTATCATCTCCTCATTATTATAAGTAAATTACATTGGTTTCTTTTAGATATTTGATTTTACCTAATTGAAGTAAATGTAAAAGATACACAAAATTTTCATAAATTATTTCTTGTTCTGTATAATCCTCGAATATATCTTCAAGTGAACATGGCAGTTTTTTTAGAATAGAATTATAAAATTTCATCATTTTTTCGGTAAATTTATGCTTCGGTATTTCTAATAGAAATTTATCTTTAATTTTAGCTTTATGTAAATGCTTGATTGTTATTGGACCCCCTCTATCAATTCCTAATCGTATTTGACTTAATTCTAAGAAATCTAATGAAATTGCATCGATTGTGAATATTTTTCTCCAGCATTCATTCAAAAGGTTATATAATTCTAAATCAGAAGGATTTGAATTTAGATAATTTAAAAATTGTTTTTCAGATTCTAAAGAACTTAGCATCGATCTTAATTCATCAAATTTTTTATTCAGTAGGAAGCAGGCATTTTTATATGTCTCTGAACTTTTTTCGAGGTTATGGACAGTTAACGAATCTTTTAATTCATCAAATAAAGGAACTAATTCTAGATCTAATAAGTTTACTTTTCCTGACAGAATCTTTTTTTGGATATCCCGTATTCTATTATTTAAAACTTCTGTTATATCATTGACTATCATTTTTTAATCTTTTCTTATTATTTTAGGTTTAAATACTGTAGAAACTTCATCTTTACCTGTTCTAGCTACTCCTATTAGTTTTTCCGCAAGAAGATATAAAGTATTTGAAGATTTTGGTAAAAACATAATCATCTGGATGTCTGGATTTTGTTTAAGAGTAGACTTTATCATTTGATATGCAACTTCCGAATTTTTATCATCGAGAAACATAGCTGCCTCATCTAACATGCAAAGAGGAGAGGGTTTCAATTCTTGGAGAGATAGTATCAAACATATTGAGATCATAGAAACCTGACCTCCACTTAAAGCTGTAAACGATCGTACTTGATCTTTTGAAAGAGCAGCTTTTATTTCTACGCCTAAATTCTCAAAATCAGCTATCAACTCAAGTGAGCAATAGGCTTTAATTTCAGAAGATTTGAATTTACGATTTATTTTCAATTTTAAATCGTTAAGAACGTGTTCAAATTTATTATAATAGGTGTCTTCCATTTTATTTTCGGTTTTTATAGCGGCATTAATGTCCTTTTCTAAATCTTTTTGATTGTTAGCTATTTCCTTTAAACCAGTTATTATTTGATCATGCTCAACTAATATCGAATCATCAACATCTAAGAAC
>JAHQWS010000303.1 GCA_029856295.1 Promethearchaeia archaeon | reverse complement strand
GGAATATGTAAGCTGATAATATCTGCTTCCCTGAAGAGATCTTCAATATTCTCTCTATATTCAATCATCGGATATCGCATTTCAAAATCCGTATTGCGCTCCCTATCGTTGTAGATGATTTTTAAATCCCATGGATATAATTTTTTAACTATTTCTGAGCCAATCTCTCCAAGTCCTACAATTCCTAAAGTTTTGTTGTTAATTACTGAAGAAAGTTCCTGGTCTAAATCCCATTTATCGTCAGATGACCATTTTCCTTTCCACACATAATTATGAAGATCCACAATATTTCTTAAATTAGACATAATAAGAGCAACTGTATAATCTGCGACTGTTTCGTGGAGAACTCCTGATGTGTGGGTTATTATTATATCGTCTTCATCGATTCTTTCAATATGATTATAACCTGCTGTTGAGGTTAAAACTGCAAATATCTCAGAACTCTCTAATAACTCAGAATTTATATAATGACTTAAGTGGCAACCTAATATCTCTGGCTTAAAGGCCTCGATTTCAGATTTGAGTTGATCCTCCTTCGGAAATCTCCCATTAAATATTTTAAATTCAGCCGATTCTTTTAATTGTCGCCATAGAGATATAATTATTTCCCGGACTTTTAGACTAATTCTATCATTCGATCCAATTTCATCTTCAGTGAAAACATTTGAAGTGAGATATACTTTAACTTTATTTGACATTATCTTTTTGAAAAAAATAAATTATATATAAGAATTATCTTTCAATTTTTCCTGGTAAGTAAAAAGGGTATTGTTTTCTTAGGATTTTGGTTTTAATAAAGCGGTCAAATTTCCTTACTTTTTGAAACAACGACCACATACTAGCGTCGCTTTTGTAATATTTTTCAATCTCTTCGAAGTTAAGAGGGAGTATCTCAAATTCACTAGCTTCTTCTTTAAAAAAATCATTAATAATTTCAATTAATCTGGGAACTAGTTCTTCTCTTTGTTCTTTAAAGAAATTCGCTACTAAATCAATTGAAACTTTTCTCCAATCATAATAACGATTAACGGTTTCCTCCAGATAAACTGCTTTTAAAATTCCTCTTAAAAATCTTGGAGCACTTTTTAGAAGAAGTACAAAGTCCATTGCTTCTTCTCCATTTATCCTAAGGAATGGTGTGCTCGTATCGAAATACAACAACTTGGAATCCTCAAATACCTTAGGATTGTTTATATCATAATTTATAATAGCGAAATTAGAGATTTGACCATCTAAACCTAATTCGATTACTTCATTATTTTTACTGTAACTCCACACCTTCTTCATTTCTCTCATTGCAAGAAGTAGTAGTGTTTCTACTTCTTTATCACTAACTTGATGGATAACGTTATTACATACTGAATCAGAGGATACCTTTTTTTGAACACAATACAATTGTATGTTTTCTTTATCATCTCTAAACCACACTACATCATGCTCAGGTAAATTATACCCAACATCTTCCTTTAAAATTCTACAGTATTCATTATACGCTCCTATAAATCTTTCTACTTGCTCTTCATTATCAAAAATCGGTATTCTTTTATAGGCTAAATGTTCTGGATCTCCAACTATTTCAAAGACTAAGCTAATTTCACCATAACCTAATATTTTAATAGGAACTTCTCCCTTTTCAGGCTGTTTTGTATCAATTGTTCTTTCAAATTCCTTTAGTAGGTCGATATCAATTTTCATATCCAATCTCTTTAATTTTAATTTAATATGATAAAATTATTTTAAAATTAAATAAAACTAACTTTAAATTTAATTCAATAATAAATAATAAGAATTAATACTGTATTCAAAATAGTATTAAATTTAAATTCTATCCTAAAAAGGAAGATAACTATGAGATTGAATCGTCTTGAAGTGTTAACAAACCAAGAAATTCAAGAGATCCACAACTCGACAATTGAATTATTAGAAACAGTAGGCGTTATAGTAGAGTCACCAGAAGCAAGAAACATTCTTAAAGAAAATGGTGCCACTATTGAACAAATCAAAAATGATTATTTTGTTAAATTTCCTGAGGAATTAATTACAGAACAATTAAAATCCGTTCCAAAATCTTTCTCTTTATATGGGCCGGATGGATCATTTAATTTCGAAGTCACGACTAAAAATGTAAACTTCGCAACCTTTGGAGCTGCAGTAAATATTTTTGACCCATCTAGAAAAAAAAAAATAAGAAAAACTAAGCTAAAAGACGCAATTGACCATATCCGTGTTGTAAATGATTTAAAAAATATAGTATGTTCTCATGTTGATGTTTGGCCTCATGACGTGCCTTTTACAGAACTACACTGCCATACATTACGCGAGTGGGGGCGCCATAGTTATAAACCTTATGGAATGGGATGTTATGGAAGAACTGCATCCCAAGACATGATTAATGTTGCTTCAATCTTAGTAGGTGGAGAAGAGGAGTTAATCAAAAGACCACGATTGATTGGAGTATTTAATCCAACGTCTCCGTTAGTGCTTCCACATATATTACTAAATGGCCTTTTAATATTTGCTAAATATAAACAACCTATTAATATAAGTGCGGCATCAAGTGCAGGATCGACAGCTCCTGTCACTTTGGCAGGTACATTGACCCAAGGAAATATGGAAGTTCTTTCTTCTATTGTTTTGACCCAATTAATTAATCCTGGAGCCCCTGTATTTTATGCATCAACAAATACGATTATGGATCCACTTACAGGAAATATAGCATATGGTTCTATGGAAATGGGACTTATCACTATCGCCGCTGCCCAACTAGCTCATTTTTACAATATTCCTTCAAAAGGATCGGGAGCTCTAACTGATTCAAAATGTTTTGATATTCAGAATGGATTCGAAAGGTTTATGGGGCTATTCTGCGCTGTAAATGCAGGGCATAACTATATTACTTGTGCTGGAACATATGAATCATCCCTCTCAGAAACTTTAGAATTACTTGTAATTGATGATGAATTGGCAGGTATTACTAAACGGGGTTTAGAAGGTATAAGTGTAAATAAGGACACGATTGCTTCAGATGAGATCAAAAAGGCTATGGCGTCAAAAAAGAATTATTTAGGTACAAAACATTCAGTGAAAAATACACGAAAGGAAATATGTGTGCCTAAACTTGTTGATAGAAACCGTCGAGGTCCATGGCTAATAGATGGAGCTAAAGATATAATGATTAGAGCACGAGAAAAAGTAGATGACATTCTTCAGTCGCAACAAGGGCCGGGACTTTCAGTAGATATAGAGACAAAATTGAGCGAGTATTTCAAAATTGTAGCTTCACGTTCGTTAAATGATTATAGGAAATTGGAAGGAATGGATGAATCTGGGGATGGAGTGGATATTGCCGGATTTAAAATAGAATGATTTTTAAATTTCTTTCAAAAAATTAAACAATAGTCTTATAATGAATTAAACCTAATTCTATATAAAAAATTAAAATTAAGATAGATGGTGTAAGTTTGATATGAGACCCCTTTGGTTTGTTAATATTTTGGAAAAAACGTTTCCTAACATTAAATTTATCGCAAAATTGACTAATGTTCCAATTTTAGGAAAAATTTTTGATAAATTAATGTTCGAAGGGGATGATTTAACCTATTTACTTCAAGATAAGGTTATTAAAGTAGATAAAAAATTAGGCGAATATGAAGAATATGTTTTACCCTCTCAAGTTTTAGAATATTTCATAAAAAAAGCAAATTATCATTGGATCATGAATTTCTGCATCTGTAGGGAATCCATGCAATGCAAAGATTATCCAATTAAATTAGGTTGTCTCTTTCTTGGAGAGGCAACATTAGGAATTAATCCTCAGTTAGGGCGCCCGGTAACAAAAGAAGAAGCGCTGGAACATATTAAAAAATGTCAAGAGGCAGGTCTTGTACACATGATTGGCCGAAATTTATTAGATAAACAATGGTTGGGTGTTAAACCGGGCAATAAACTTCTTTCCATTTGTAATTGTTGTCCATGTTGTTGCCTCTGGCGTGTTTCTCCAATAATAGCGCCTAAAATTGCTTCTAAAATTAAAAAAATGCCTGGAGTTGAGGTTCGAGTTACAGAAAAATGCGTTGGATGCGGAACTTGTACTAATGGGGTATGCTTTGTTGACGCAATTCATATGGTTAATGAACATGCTTTTATTAACGAAAATTGCCGAGGCTGTGGTCGTTGCATTGATATCTGCCCACAAAATGCCATCGAACTTTTAATAAATGACAAAGAGTATATAATAAAATCAATAAAAAGAATTGATAAACTTGTTGACGTTACTTAAATCAGGGCATAAAATCAATATGTCAAATTATGAAGATAAAAGACTTTAAACTAGAAGAGTATTTCGCGAAGTATGAATTCAAGGCATCATACTTGTTATGTGCATCTGACTGCGAATCATTTAGCGTAGAAGAATTATTATCACTAGAGCCAAAATCAAAGAATATTTTGAAAAATTTACGGTTAGGTTATACAGAATCACAGGGGAACCTGGATTTAAGAGTAGAAATTTCTAATTTATATGTTAATATGAATCCTGAAAATATTATAGTTTTTTCAGGAGCAGAAGAAGGGATCTTTATATTTATGAATGTGTTCCTTAACAAAGGAGACCATGTTGTGGTTCAATATCCCATTTACCAATCATTACAATCGGTTGCACAATCTATAGGTTGCGAAGTTACAAAATGGGTAATGGATGAAAAGAATAATTGGGACCTGGATCTGAATTTTTTACAAGATAATATCAAAAAAAATACCAAAGCGATAGTTATTAATTGCCCACATAACCCTACAGGTTATTTAATGTCTACTAAGAAATTTAATGCTATTATTGAAATAGCAAGGAAGAACAATATTACCATTTTCTCAGATGAGGTATATAGGCTTTTGGAATATAATGGAAACGATAGACTTCCTAATATGTGTGATTGTTATGATAAAGGAATATCTCTTGGGGTAATGTCAAAAGCGTTTGGACTCGCAGGATTACGAATAGGGTGGATAGCAACTAAAGATACTTCTTTACTTAAGAAATTGATGTCATTTAAAAACTACACAACAATTTGTAGTAGCGCGCCAAGTGAATTTTTCTCAACTTTAGCACTAAGAAATAAAGATGTAATATTAGAAAGAAACCTAAAGATTATAAAAGGAAATATGAGGATTTTAGACGCATTTTTTAAAAAAAAAACGAGTCAATTTAGTTGGGTTAAACCAAAGGCAGGGTGTATAGCATTCCCTAGGATTAAATTCAGTGAAGATGTTGAGGAATTCTGTAGTGATCTCTTTATAAAGAAAGGTGTTTTGTTATTACCGGGCACGAAATATGATTTTGATGACAAATATTTTCGAATAGGTTTTGGAAGAAAAAATATGCCCACGGGATTGAAATTATTAGAGGGGTATTTAGAGAATTTGGATTAACAACAAATATTTTGAAATATTAGTAAAGTTTATTATAAGATTTAGTAATTAAAATGAGGATCTTAAGATCATTTAAGATTGGCAAAGTTTGTTATTTCTCAAAAAATTTCGTATTATGGATATATTTTCACATCTAGATTTTCTAAAAATACGAATTACGATGTCATAAATTAATTTATCTGCAGTTTTACTAAAAATCCCAAATTTTTTAGCTATATCTCTCATCGTTAACTCAGGATCGTTCTGGATTAGTAAAGGTTCTAATATAGATGCTAAAATCTTATTCTGCTCTTCTTTATAATCTATATTGAGATCACATAATATACGACCTAATTCGTCATACCCCCTAGTTGTTTTAGTATTAAGACTTATTCCTTGCTTAATTAATTCAGTCTGAGCCTTAATTATGGTATTATATCTTGGAGATCTCAACAAGCTTAATACTTTTATTCCTATAAGAATCTTCCTTACCGCCGCTAATATATTTATCCGCTCATTCCCATTTAAAAATCCGAATTTTTCCAACTCTTCTCCCCAAATAAACAATAATAGTGTTCTTAATCTTTCATTTCTAGTTCCATCTAAATTGCTCATCTTTTTAAGATATATAAAACCTTCATCGATTAAGGTGTTGTAAATATTCTCAGAAGTTTTTTTTCTTAAAATAGCATCCTCTAATATAGGTTTCATAAAATGGCTTCTTATATCCATCAGGGTTCCAGTACCTTTAGTAATAAACCCAAATGATAGTGCTCTATCTTTAATTATTCGTTTATCTTTTACTTTTTCACTTTGAAAATTACTTAATATACAATCCCATTTACGGCACTTTTTAAAGGCAGTCTCAAATTTGCTAGGGGGTATGTCTTTCCAACCAGGATGAAATTTTTTATCTTTTAAATCTCCATCGATATAGTCGTAAAGATCTCCAACTATTTTGTTATAGTAATTGTTCACAAACAAGTCAAATCCAATAATATTATCATATCTGTTTTCATAAATAGTAAATAACCTCTCAAGAGCTTTTATTTGTCTATGGTTTGTGGAAATACAAAGAATTTGATACTCAAATTCGTCATTAAATTTGTTCGGATCTCTTAAAGCCTTTACATCTAAATGAAAATTATTTAATTTTTTACTAGCGGAAAAACATTTAGAGAGATATTGTGATAATCTACCTTCAGCAGATCGACTAGAGTATCCAATTCGAACAAATCTTTTTTTTTTATTGAGGATTCTATAAAGAATAAAAATACCTTTCTTTTTATCAGTATTTTTATTTATCAGATAATTATTAATATCTGTTTTCATTCTCTCAAAATCAGCTTTAGATTGTATTATATATATGCTTTCAATAATCTCAAAATTTCTCGCAAAATGATTATCATAAAAAATTCTATAATAATTCAAGAATTCTTCAACATTCTTCATATATATCTTCCTTGCCGATGTAGAAAAATCACTAAATCCTTTATCGACGGCTTCTTGTGCTATTTTTAAATACGATTCTTTTTCTGTCATGAAAATAAACTTCAAATCTTCTGTATCCTATTTATTTTAAAATTAAGGGGATTTAAACTCATTGATTGTTCTATAAGTTATTATTATAAATTCTAAAATTAAAATAAAAAGAGTATAACAAATTACTAATCTATAAATTACACAGTATTTTAAGTAAGATGAAAGATAAAGGTTCATTTTCGAAGAATATCTAGAGAAAATTTAATAACGATAAAGATTGATATTTACCGATCTTCCCAAAATATATTATCTTTCTTTAGATTATTTATTCTAGTTCTATTTTTCATAGCAGAGACAGCTTGAACGGCTTCTTTTATACTGTGAAACACGGGAATATTACCTAATTCTAATGCTTCTATAATTAAACCATATTTTGTAATATATGGAATGAAACATACGACAGGTTTTTTATAATTGGTTATTACATTAGATATCCTCCTACCTATTTGGAATGAAATAGAAGGCGCATAAGGTAGAATTAGTAAAATTACACATTCAATCCGTTGAATTTGAGAAAGATATTCTAAAACCCGTTCAATATCTTCATCTTGGACAGAACCTGTTAGATCGATGGGGTTATTAAAGGAAGCTATTTCACGGGCTACTGGATTTGTCAATTCTTTCATCTCTTGTTGTTCTTTATCAGTGAATTGCACGGGAGAAAGACCATATTTTTTAAGCATATCTGCACATATTACTCCATGACCGCCAGAAATAGATAATACCGCAACTCTACCGTAGAGAACTTCATTGCCGCCAAATGGCTTTTTTTTGTGGGATAAAATATCAAACAATTTTAAAAATGTTAATAATTCATTTTCCGACCTTGGTTGAATAATCAAATATTGTTTTAGGGCAGCAGAAAGAATTCTCGCATTTCCGGATAGGCTAGCGGTGTGAGATTTAGTTGCGGTTTTTCCTAGTTCTGTAATACCCCCGAAATACGTTATTACCATATCTTCTGATTCTTTTGCTAATTCTAAAAATTTTCTGGCTTTCCCTTGTTTAAATCCTTCTAAATAAAAAGCAATATTAGAGGTATTTTCGTCTTTTTTACTAAAATATTCTAGCAACATTGATTCATCAACTACAGCGCGATTTCCAATTGAAACAGCAGTAGATACACCTATATTAATTTGATTAAATTTATGAAAGAATTGATCAACTAAAACCCCTCCAGATTGACTTATTAAAGCTACAGAACCTTTAGGTGGGCGTGTGATGCGTTCGGTGGGCATAAAAATAGTATCAAGTAAAGGAGGAGAATAAACTCCAATGCAGTTTGGACCTAATATAGCAATATCATTATCAAATGCTATTTTTTCGAGTTTTTCTTGTCTCTTCAAACCTTCATTCCCAACTTCTGCAAATCCACCTCCAATAATGATGGCTGCTGGGATATGTAAATCAGCACATTCTTGTACGTATTGTAAAGTATCTTCTGCTTTAATCGCTATTACTAACAAATCAGGGATTTCGGGCAATTTATCTAATTTAGGATAAAGTTTTATTCCTTCAAGCTCTCCTCCAGCTGGATGAATTCCGTAGACCTTTACGTTCATTTCAAATTCATTTTTAACGAAAATAATTCTCCCTGCGCTTAAAGGATTTTTTTTACTAATACCTGTAATAGCCATCGAATTTGGTTTAAATAATTTTTCTAGATTCATTTTAATCAGTTAAGGAGATTTGAATTTTAATATGGTAATTTTACAATCTTAACATATTTTTAGACTTATTATCATTGTTAAATTTAACAGTAATAAAGATTTCTATTGTAAAAACTTATGAGTATATATGATGAGTAATCCGAATATTTTGTGGGTTTGAACTAATCACCAGAGAATCAATACCTTTGGTTACAATGGTAACAAGTATGTGCACACTCCAAATCTTGACAATCTTGCTAAGAATGAAGTTTTTTTTAATCATTTTAAACCTCAATTTTAAATCTAATAATTTTCGAAATATTTTAACGAATTTAATTAAAGATTTTGTTGGAAACGATTCCAATTTGTTCATCTATAGAGTAATCCCCTTCAAGACGTATTATAGCACAAGGAATTTTTTTTAGCCATTCTTCATGCAGGGCCCTACTTCGCATATTAATATCTCCATAATCGTATTCAGAAGCCCATTGAATAAATGAGGTATATTTATTATATAAGGGCTTACCTGGTAAAATTTCGCTGCCATACTTCTCTCTTTCTCTAATACGTAATCTATTTATCCGTAGAGATGTAGATACCAAAAGAAATACGACTAAATCAAATAAAGTGATCGCTATATCACCCCAACCGCACATAGATCCTGTTAATACCTAGGAATGATTACTCCTTAAATTATTCATCAAAAGCAACTGTCTTTCTTTAATGGGTCGTGCCTTATCAAACGGAGGTTCAGAAGGCAACTAATAGTATTCATCATTATCAAAGTGCTTATAATTAAGTTTTTTGGCTAGTTGATTCCCTAAGGTTGTAGTTACCGAACCAGATGCTCCAAAAATATGGATCCTTAATTTGTTTTTTATTTTCATGATATTAATTCCATTCTTAATAATTCCTTAAAACTGAAATAAAAGATTTAAATATTAAAAAGTGGAAATATTTACTACTTAAAGTATTTAAGAACAAATTTAAATTCATTACTATTTAATTTTTAGAGGTTCTGAATATGAATGAAACAAAACGAGATGAGACACAGGAATTTAGCGTAAGGCATTCGTTAGCCTTTAGTTGCGCATCTTTGGCAGATGTAGTAACATATCAGTCATTCACTTTCCTTATCTTTACTTTTTATTTTACAATAGTGAGGATAAATGTAGTTTTAATTTCTATCGGGTTTGGAATCTGGTCTATCTGGAATGCCATTAATGACCCTTTACTAGGGGGACTGTCAGATCGCACCCATACTAAATGGGGGCGCCGAATACCATGGATAATGGTTTCATTAATCCCTTTGGCGCTTATGATGATTTTTTTATATACTCCGCCAATCAGTTTTGGAATTACAGATGAGATGTCTAATTTCATGTATTTTTTAATCATTATTATCGTTTTTGAGCTTTTTTACACTATGTTTTCCATTAACCAAACATCGTTATTCCCAGAGGTTTTCATTGATAAAGAAGCAAGGGCTAAAGCAAATATTTTTAGGCAAATTTTTATTATTGTAGCTCTGATTGTTGCATTTATCTTACCTACATTATTTATTCCAGATTTAACGGATAGACAGTACCTATCGAATTATTGGAATTTTGGAATATTCACCTGCGTACTAGTTATAATTCTTGGACTAATTTTCTTAAAGTGGGGTGCCCGGGAGAAAGCAGAATTTAAAGAGGATTATAAAGACATGCCGGGGCTGTTTAAATCATTTAAGATTTGCGTAAAAAATAAGAATTTCAGGTGGACAGCGTTTTCACTCATTTTTATTTGGTTTGTGTTCGGTATGTTGCCCACTATTTTACCTCTTTATGGAAAATTTGTATTAGGGATTCAAGATTCTCTCATTATAGCAGTATTGCTCGCTCTCGCGTTTCTATCGGCAGTGATTTTTATTATTATATGGCAGAAAGTTGTTATCAAGATTGGACCGAGAAAAACATGGATCTACTCAATGTTAGTTTGGATACTTGCTATGATTCCTTTATTATTCATTTCAGATATGATTTGGGGATTTATTGTCTTTTTCTTTATTGGAAGTGGACTAGCAGCAGCTATGTTTCTAAGAGATATAACTTGGGCAGATATTATTGATGAGGATGAGTTGAATACAGGAGTAAGGAGAGAAGCAGCCTATTATGGTATGAATGCGTTATTTATGCGATTTTCGACGATTCTAATCTTTTTAGCTATAAGTCTTGTTTTTACGAGTACTGGATGGACAGTATATGCCCCTGAAAAAGTAACTCCTGAAGTAATACTAGGATTAAGGCTTTTAATGGGAGTTTTTCCGATAATCGCACTGCTAATAGCTATTTTTGGGTTTTATATGTACCCTCTACATGGAGAGAAGTTAAAGGAAGTAAAAAAAGCCTTAGAAAAACTTCATGCTGAGAAGAAATCAAAAGTATAATTTTTTTTTTTTTTTTATTTTCTATATAAAAAACTGGGTATTTTGATGAATATTAAATCTAATCTAACTCAAAAAGAATAATTATCAGAAAATATTTAACCTAATTATGCTAATGAATAAAATGTGATTTCATGAGTAATTTTGATTTTTCCCCTAGAGAAAAACCTACATTCTACTATATTGGAGTAACAACCACCCAATCATCAATTATGAAAGTGTTTCCTAAATGGGCAGATTATCTTGGAATTGGTGGCACACCAATAGTAGGAATAAATTGTAAAATACATGATGAACCCGAAGTTTATAGAGAGGTTGTTGAGTTCATAAGAAAGGATAAATACTCATTAGGGGCTTTAGTCACATCCCATAAAATCGATTTATACGATGCAGCAATGGACTTTTTCGATGAAATAGGGGAATATGTTGAACTTCTAGGAGAACTAAGCTGCATTTCAAAAAAAAATGGAAAGCTTTGGGCACATGCTAAAGATCCCATAACAAGCGGACTTGCTTATGAAGCTTTCATTCCAAAAGATCATTGGAAAAAAACAGGTGGAGAGATCTACATAATGGGTGCTGGCGGTGCCTCTCTAGCCCTTACGACGTATTTTATGGAAAAGCTAGAACAAGATTTTTGGCCATCCAAAATTTACATAGCTAATAGAAGTACTCCAAGATTGGAAACAATGAAAATAATTCATCAAAAGATTAATCCTGGAATTCTAGTAGAGTATTTTCACTGTCCAAAACCGGAAGACAATGATAAAATTGTCAATCGCTTAAAGCCTCATTCTTTAGTTATCAATGGGACTGGTGCTGGAAAAGACTTCCCAGGATCTCCAATAACAGTTGCAGCAGAATTTCCACAGAACGGGTTTGCCTGGGACTATAATTTCCGAGGTGATCTAATCTTTCTTAAACAATCTAGAGCTCAACAAGAGGAAAAAAACCTTCACATTGAAGATGGTTGGGTGTATTTTCTTCACGGGTGGCAACGAGTAATCGCGGAAGTATTTCATTTAAATATTCCAACTAGTGGTCCTGAGTTTGAAGAGCTCTCAAGAATTGCAAAGGAAGTAAAATAAAAATGGAGGATTGTAATGGAAAATATTAAAAATCTAAAATCATTGGCTATTTGTTTTAATTTAGAGGATGGCTTATCTCCCAATCGAGAACCGACTAAAAGAATGCTTTCTGCTATGGATGGCATGTATCTTGACAATAATGCTTTAAAAAATATGATAAAAGAAAAGGATATCCTAGTTTATGAATTTTATGAACTTGGAATCCCTGAGGATCCAGGAGAGTTAGCATATGGGACAACAATATTATATCCTGGAAAAATTGGAGATGAATATTTTATGACCAAGGGACATTTTCACTATAAAATTGATACTGCTGAAATTTATTATTGCCTCAGGGGACATGGCCATTTATTAATGGAAAATGCAGAAGGAGATATAGAATTAAGAGAAATGACACCCGGAGTGTCTGTTTACGTTCCACCTAAGTTTGCTCATCGAAGTATTAATATATCAGACACAGAACCTTTCATAATGTTTTTTGTTTTCAGAGCAGATGCTGGGCATGATTATAAGACAATCGAGACGAAAGGTTTCCGAAAGTTAATAATTGAGAAAAATGGAAAGCCAATAATCATTGATAATCCAAAATGGAAATTGTAATAGTGTAAAAGTATGAATAACGTTTATATAACTCCAAGGTCCATAACTAAAGAAGGTCACCCTTCACTTGAGAAATTAAAGGAAGCAGGTTTCGAACTAATTTTTGGACCTCCCGGACAACAACCCTCCGAGGAAGAACAACTTAAAATTTTACCCGAATGTGTTGCTTACCTAGCCGGTATAGAGTCAATTAGAGAAAATATACTGAAAGCGGCTAAAAATTTAAAAGTTATCAGTAGAAATGGTGTTGGAATAGAAAATATTGATTTAAAGGCAGCGGAACAATTAGGCATTAAAGTTAGAATTGCTACTGCTTCTAATGCTCAGGGCGTCGCAGAATTAGCAATAGGATTAATTTTTTCATCTATTCGCTTAATTCCAATATGTAATACTTATATGAAAAAGGGAGAATGGCACAGAGAAAAAGGAATTGAACTTGAAGGAAAAACCCTTGGAATTATAGGATGTGGAAATATCGGTAAAAGAGTTATAAAGATGGCGCTGGGTATCGGCATGAATGTTATTGGTTATGATTTATATCCTGATGAGTTATTTAATCCTGGCAAAAATTTTAAATACACTTCTATTGATGAAGTTTACAATAAAGCAGATATTATAAGCTTACACAGTCCTCCGAGCGAAATGCCACTAATAAATACCAACTCAATATCCAAAATGCAAAGGGGTGTTATCATTGTTAATACTGCAAGAGCTCCTCTAGTTGATGAAAAGGCAATTCTTAAAGCGTTGAATGAAAGAAAAGTGGCTATGTATGCAACAGATGTCTACACGAGAGAACCCCCTGAACTGAATGAGTTAATTACTCATAAATTCACAATCTGTACTCCTCATATTGGAGGTTATACATCCGAAAGTGTTGATCGTGCTGCTGAAGCGGCCGTTGACAATATAATTAAAGAATTATGCTAAATAATGATTGATATCTCACAAGAGACTATAGAATCCCTCGAGAAATTCGTTGATGCTAAAGAAATACCCCAAAATGAAGTCCATCTTGCATGGTTAGGGCAAGCAGGATTTGCGATGAAATTTAAAGATAAATTGCTTATAATAGATCCTTATTTATCTGATTATCTTTCTAAAAAATACAAAAATAAAATATTTCCTCATATTAGACTTATGGACATCCCTTTATTGCCTGAAAAAATCAGAAATCTTGATTATGTACTCAGTTCACATACACATTCCGATCATATGGATCCAGAAACCCTTACTATTTTATCAAATAATAATCCAAATTGCAAGATTATTGTGCCAAGAGCTGAAATCGAGGAAGCCGTTAATAAGGGTGCAAAAATGAATCAAATTATTCCCACAAATGACGGAGAAACTATTGAATTAGAGAAAAATATAAAGATAATTGGTGTTGGAGCTTCCCATGAAGTATTAAAAATTAATGAAAAAGGAGAATATCACTTTCTTGGTTATGTGTTTCATTTCGGGGGAATTAGGATTTATCATTCGGGGGATTGTATTCCTTACGAGGGTCTCATTGAAAAGATTCGGGATTTACGAATAGATCTGGCTTTATTACCAATTAATGGTAGAGACGAATATAGACGAATTAATAATATCGCTGGGAATTTTAAAATCCCTGAAGTTCTTGAATTATGCCAAAAATCGGGGATAAAAAAATTAATTGTTCACCATTTTGGCATGTTTGCATACAATACCGTTACTGAGGTTGAATTAAATGATATAAGAGGAAAAAACTCATCTAACCTTCATATAATAATTCCAGAAATAAATCAAATTTACAAAATTAAAAAGATATAATGCATAAGGTCTTATAATGGAAGTAATTAAAAAAATGGAAAAGGTAAAAATCATCCCAGTAGCTGTTATTGAAGATTCTGAGAATGCTATTCCCCTCGGTAAAGCACTTTTAGATGCCGGTTTACCTGTGGTTGAGGTGACATTTAGAACAGAAACAGCTGCTGAGTCGATATCTATATTAAGAAAAGAATTTCCCGACATGTTAGTGGGAGCAGGAACAGTCCTTAAAATCGAACAAGTTAAGGCAGCCGTAGATGCAGGATCGGAGTTTATCGTGACTCCTGGCTTTAATCCTACAGTAGTCGATTATTGTGTTAAAAACAAAATTCCTACAGTCCCTGGATTAAATAGCCCTTCCTTTATAGAGTGGGGTCTTGAAAGAGGCTTAAATCATTTCAAATTTTATCCGGCAGATATATCTGGAGGTCCAAGAATGCTTCAATTATTATCAGGTCCTTATCCTTCGGTAAAGTTTATGCCTACAGGTGGGGTAAATAATCAAACTCTTATCGAATATTTGAAATTAGATAATGTTTTTGCTTGTGGCGGCAGCTGGATTGTAAAAAAAGATTTAATTAATAATAAAAACTTCAAAGAGATTACTAAAAGGACAAAAGAAGCAGTTTCTCTAGTTTCATCAGAAATTGGCTAAATTAAAATCCATTTATTTTTTTAGACTTTTTTTAAGAATTAGAATAAACTTTTATAATCGAGAAATTAGTTTAACATTTATTTAGGCAATCAACTTATAATTATATTATTTAATTCTAAAATTATAAAATAGGATTGATCATTCATGTCTGAAAAAATAAAAAATAACGATAGAAATGGTTATTCGAATAAGATATTAGCTGGTTACTCCAATAAGAAATTAGCTGCTTACGGTACTGGTCAGATATCAGATATTACGGCTTACCAAACATTTAGCTTTTTAGTTTTCACATTTTATTTTGCCGTCGTTGGGATCAATATAATTTTAATAACTATTGGATTTATAATCTGGTCGATATGGAATAGTTTCAACGATCCATTTGTAGGGTATTTATCAGATAGAACACATACTAAATGGGGGCGTCGAATTCCTTATATCATGTTTTCGTTAATCCCACTGGCTTTACTTGTATTTCTTTTATTTTTACCCCCTATAACCTTTGGGA
>JAHQWS010000302.1 GCA_029856295.1 Promethearchaeia archaeon | reverse complement strand
AACTAAATCAGGGGACAAACTTAGATCCTTTGGGTATTTAAAATCTATAACGGAGCCCAATATTTCATCCCAACTTAATAGTGCTAGACCTAATACCATGATTGCTATCTCTTATAATGCTTTTTATAAAATTGTAAAACAAATTTAATATCTAAATCCAATTATATAATCTTTTGCATCTAGGAAAATAATTTTATTTTAAGGAAAAGAATATTTATGCCAAATTTTTTTTAAGCATGCCATAATTCATAGAGAAATTTAAATATATTAATTTTTTATAGGTTTGCAGCTAAGAAAAATTAGGTTAGTAATTAAATTAATAGTCCATTAAATAATTATCAAAACAACCCTGGGAGATTTTAAATAATTTATTTCTCAATTTTGATTTATATTCCCTATAAGCGTCATTTTCAATAAAACTCAAGTCTATTGGAACGGCATTTAAATCTCTTTTAATTTTAAACATAATTTCTTTTACCCCTCCTATTACACCATTTAAAATTTTATAAAATTCTGACTTATAAATGAAATACGTAAGCGGAAATCCCCATATATTTGTTGTATTATACTTAGAAAATTCATTTTCAGAGAATTTCACAACCTCTTCAATGGGCCTTATAAAATCTATTACCTTCTCATATTCTCTTTCTCTAACCCAAGTGGATACTTGTTTACGTACTTGAACATTTAATTTTCTATACTGTGGTAAAGCCTCAATATCCTTATATCCATTAAGTTCCCAATGAGCCCATTCAAAAACGGTTCTATGAATATAGTCTTTTGAGATTTTTATTATATATCTTAAATTGTCTATTCTCTCGCCTTTTATTCTTAATTTGTTGCAGTCAATTTTTGCATCAATTTTACAGGTATCATTTTATACTCGTAGCTAATTTTAGAAATAATCTAAAATTTCTATAAAATTTTCGACACATTCTTTAGGTCTCGCGAAACTAAGAAAAAGACATTGATTATTTACAAAAATTTTAATTTAACTTTGAATTTAGTAATTCAATATTTCTCTAAAAGTGGAATTGATTTCATTGAGCAGAAAATTAGAAAATATACGGTCGATATTGAATGAACATCATGAAATGTTTAAAAATGCCATACCACTAATAGCTTCGGAAAACATCACTAGCCCAGCAGTACAAGAAGCGTGTAATTCAGATTTTTCCCATAGGTATGCAGAAGGATGGGTTGGACAAAGAGTTTACGCAGGTTGTAAATACATTGATCAGATTGAGCAAATTTGTATGGATTTAACAAAAGAATACTTTAATTGTTGTTTTGCTGATGTAAGACCCGTGTCTGGAGTTATGGCAAATCTCGTGCTATACAATGCATTTACATCAAGGAATCACGGAAAAATGTGTTGTTTAGCAATACCTAAAGGTGGGCATATATCTCATGCCCCATATCAAGCATCTTCAGGGCGATTAATTTATGGCACTGCAGGTACCGTTCGAGGTCTAGATGTCAAGTATCTCGCTTTTGACGAGGAGAATATGAATATTGATCCAGATCGTTCAATAAAAATTATTAGAGAATATGAACCAGAAATGATCTTATTCGGGGCGTCAGTTTTTCTTTTTCCACATCCAGTCAAAGAATTAAGTGATGTAGCAAAAGAATTCGGGGCTTCAATTGGGTATGATGCGGCACACGTGGCTGGGTTAATAGGCTCTGGATATTTCCAAGATCCGCTAAGGGAGGGAGCCGATGCTGTGTCATTATCATGCCATAAAACCCTCCCTGGACCGCAAACAGGGGCGGTTATCGCTGATAGAGAGGATTTAGTAGAAGATTTACAAAATGCCGCATTTCCTGCGCTCTTTTCAAATCACCATTTGCATAATGTGGCTGGATTGGCTGTTGCGCTCACTGAAATGCTTGAATTTGGTAAAGAATATCATAAAAAAGTCATTGAAAACGCAAAAGCTTTTGCTCAAGCGTTAAATGAGCGGGGATTAAAAGTTTTATGTGAACATCTTGGATTTACGGAATCTCATCAAGTTGTTGTAGATATCACAGAATTTGAGAAAACTGTAGGTCTAGGAGGGGATATAGAAAGAATCTTGGAGGAAGCAAACATAATTATTAACCGAAATCTTTTGCCGTGGGATATTCGGGGCGCTAGTGGTCCAGGGAAAGAGAAAGGTACAGCAAAACCTCGTCATTATATGAATCCTGGGGGTTTACGTCTCGGTACTTCTGAAGTCACACGATTAGGTATGGGGAAAAGTGAAATGGTAGATATCGCTGAGTTCTTTAAAAAGTTAATAATTGATAAACAAGATCCGAAAAAAATAAAAGAAGGCGTAGCAGCGTTTAAAAAGGATTTTCAGGAAGTGAAATACTGCTTTCAAACTCCAAATAAAGCTTATGAATATCTTAAGCTTTATTAATTTCTTTTAGAATTTTCTAAAACATTTAGTAAAACTTATTTTTTAGTGTGTATTTTAGTAAGTATTCAAATCATCAAAATTTTGAATCTTATGAACCTTGAAGTACTTGAAAAAAACGATATTAGACTCGTTTTTGTCGTTAGTGGGATTTCAATAGAAATGATAAATGCTATTAGAAGGATAATTTTGTCTGAAATTCCTGTAATGGCAATCGACGAAGTTATAATTTTAAAAAATGATTCTCCTCTCTATGATGAAATTGTCGCTCATAGATTAGGGCTAATTCCTTTAAAAACTAATTTAGATAATTACAATTTACCACGAGACTGTGAGTGTGGGGGTTACGGGTGTGCCCTATGTCAAGTATCCTTAACCTGTGAAATTACAAATACAACTAATAAATCAATGGTTATAAATTCAGGCGATTTAAATTCTAACGACCCTGCTATTATACCAGTACATAATGAAATTCCAATTTTGAAGATAGATAAAAATTCTAAAGTGATTATAGAAGCATATGCTATTCTCGGAACCGGAAAAGACCATGCAAAGTTTTCAACAGTTTCGAATTGTGCATATAGGTTTTATCCTGTAATTGAATTCGATGAATCAAAACTTACTGACATAGAGGAGCTAAACACTATTGTAAAATTGTGTCCAGAAAAATTATTTGAACTATCAAATAAGAAGCTCAAATTAAAGGAAGATTATTGGAGAACGTGCATTTTATGCAAATCCTGTGAGGAAAATTCCGGTGGCAAAATCAAGGTTAGTTGGAAGGAAAAAACTTATATTTTTACCCTTGAAAGCGATGGAGTACTTCCTTTCGATGTGTTAATTAAAAAAACGTTTGAAATATTTTTAAATAAAATTTCTGAATTTACTGAAAAACTAGAAGAGATTGAAATCTCTTAAAAGATTATAAAAAATTTATTAATTATATTGTATTTAAGGTATTAAAAAATGTCACATAAAATTACTGGACCGTCAGATTATTATCAACGCAAGCTGATTAGAGATTTATGGAAAACAAAAAGAAGAATATGGAGAAAAATCTCGAAAAAATTATCAGGTCCACGGAAAAATCGAATTGAGGCTAATTTATACAGACTCAATAAGAAAACAAAAAATAACGATGTTATAGTAGTTCCGGGAAAAATCTTAGGAATAGGAGAATTGGACCATAAACTAACTATTGCATGTGTGAATTCTTCAAAGTCAGCACAAAAGAAAATTGAAGCTTCTGGAAGCAAACTTATTTCGATTGAAGAATTATTAGAACAAAACCCTCAGGGGGATAAAGTTAAGGTATTTTACTAATAATAAATAAATTATCAAAAAGAACGTTAAATTTATGCTAGAATATCAATTATTAGATGCAAAAAATAAAATATTAGGTCGCTTTTGCAGTCAAGTTGCCAAAAAAGCTCTTTTAGGGGAATATATAGTTGTTATTAATGCGAAAGATGCCATAATAAGTGGAACAAAAAGTAATATTCATGAAAAGTACTTAGCGAAACTTAATATCAGTACTGCTACTAATCCACGGAGAGGACCGTTTTGGCCAAGAAGACCTGATACTTTTATGAGAAATGTTATTAAAAAGATGCTCCCAAGAAAAAAACTACGTGGAAAGGAAGCAATTAAGCGAATTCATGTATTTATTGAAGATATTCCCGAACGTTTTAGACATAGATACGGGAATCTAACACCAAGTGAGATTAATAATGCGGATAAAACACGCTTATCGTATTATAACAAATTTATCACACTGGAAAATTTATGTCTTAGAATTGGTTGGAAAAAAAGAGAAATCGAGGTGTAATTAAATGTCCGAAAAAGCAAAACATGTACAGTCATCAGGAAAAAGAAAAACAGCTATAGCAAGAGCAGTTTTAACATATCCTGCCAAAGGTCAAATAAAGATAAATAATGTTCCCTTAGACTTATATGACCCAGAAGTAGCAAGATTCAGGATACAAGAGGTCTTAGAGGTTGGTAAGCATCCAAAATTGGAAAAATGTGATATCAAAATACGTGTTAAGGGAGGTGGTACAATGGGACAAACGGATGCAGTTAGAATCGCTATTGCCAAAGTTATAAATAAATTCATAGGAACAAAGACTATAGAACGAGCTTTTAGAGAATATGATGATCATCTTTTGAGTGGAGATTCAAGGAGAATTGAACCCAAGAAGTTTGGGGGTAAAAAAGCCCGAGCAAGACGCCAAAAGTCGTTTCGTTAATAGCTTGGAAACAAATTTAATTATCATGCAGTTGAAATTTCTTAATTAATCCAACTTAATTTTTGATCTCTATATTTGCACCAAGATTGATTAATTCCTCAATAAAGTTGGGATATGAGTCACTTATAATATCTATATTTTGCATTGTTGAGCTATTATTTGAATATATTGCAGCTATAATACAAGCCATTGCTATTCTATGGTCATCTTCATGATCTATTTTAGATCCATTCAACCTGCTATGATAAACTGTCAGTTTATCTTCTTCTTCATCGACTTTAACTCCCATTTTGGTTAGTTCTCTAACCATAACGGAAATCCTATCACATTCTTTAAGGCGTAAATTCGATGCGTTGTAGAGTGTTGTTTTTCCCTCAGCTATCGCGCCGGCAACACATAGTATTGGAAACAAATCCGGAATTTCTTTGCAATCGATATCTATTCCGTGCAAATTGTATTTTGAAATATTACCATTAATAATTACTTGATTTTGCTCTTGATTAATTTGAATATTTGTCCCCATTTTTTGTAAAATTTCGATTATTCTTTTATCACCCTGTGGATTTTGGGTGTTTAAGTTATTAATTATCAATCTAGAATCGTCAAGAGCTAATGCGGCAACTGCTATAATAAATGCTGCCGATGAGAAATCTCCCGGAATTTCATATACTTGTGGCCTATATCTCTGGCCACATGGGATATAATATTTTCCTTTCTTTTCATTATCAAGTTCTTCTAAAATATTAATACCAAATGATGACAAAACATCCATAGTAATTTTAATATAGGGATGAGAAACTAATGGAGTTGTTAGCTCGATTTCAATCCCATCTTTATTATCACATTTTAACAAGGTGCTAATAAACAACAATGCCGTAATAAATTGAGAACTAATATCTCCTTGAATTTTCACTAAATCGCATTTATTACTTATCCTTTTAACCTGCAGTTGGTCTTTTTCTAAGCTATAATCTGCACCCAGAGATTTTAAGCTCTCTAACAAAGGACGGATAGGACGATTTCTTTTTAAAAATTCACCTGTAAAAGTCAGCCCTTCCTTAATTAAAAGACTTAAAGCACTAAAAATTCTTAATGACGTTCCCGAGTTTTTACAATTTATAATCTGTTTATAAGAATCAAAGGAAACTCTTATTTTTTCCACGATATAAGTATTTTTTGATTCTTCTAAAATCTGTACCCCTAATAATTTTAAAATTTCAATAGTTATTTTAACATCTCCAGAAGTTAGTGGATTTTTAATTACTGAGACACCATCAGCAAGACTAGCAGCTATAAATGCTCTATGAGAATAGCTTTTAGAGGGGGAGGCTCTGATTTCACCGTTTAAGCTTTTTGAAGGAGTTATTTTTATTGTACTCATCAAGTGAATAATAGAATAATAAGGATTTAATATTATTTAACCAAAAATCTTGACATTTTTGACGTATAACTTTATTAAGAATATTACTGAGAAATCATATAATGGCAAAGGGTAAAAAAAAAATAAGTCAAAGATCAATTATAATCATAATGCCTATTATTTTATTAGGCGTCTTCTCATCCCTTTTAATTGTAAATAGAAGTCAGGGTTATTTATATTATGAAAGAATCGAATTTGAATATGATGATACAAAATTCCACGCAAATTTATATCATCCTACGAAAAAGATTGATTTTCAAGATAAGCAACCACTAGTGATTTATATTCATGGATTTAGTGGACAGAAAGATAGAGATTTGCGTATTCCTTTAGAATTGACAAAGAGGGGATTTTTTGTTGCTTGTGTTGATATGCCCGGTCATGGAGAAAGTGCGAATTCAGATTTGTTAGATATTGATAAAGATGGTGAGTTCGTGGCAACTCAAATGTGTTCAAAATTATTAGATAAGATTGAAAATTTAGGCGTTTATTCTCAAATTGATGAGGATCAAATAGGGTTATTAGGATTTTCTTATGGAGGTTATGTTGCTCTTATGAATGGTCTTTACGATGACCGATTCACAGTAACTGTAACATGGGCCGGAGTAGCTGATGTGACGAAACCATATAAAGGTGCTGACATAAGTGATAGACAAAAAGACTTACTCCACGAAAATAACCCTGTAGAAGTTATGAATAATGCTTCAAAACAACCAGATAATTTGCTTTTGATTGTTCATAAGGAAGATTATTGGTATAAATATAATAAAAGATTACAGGAATTAACTGATTGTAAATGGGAAGTATTGACATATCCGGTAAGTGGTGTGGGGGAAGCACATCTTCTTTTATCTGATAAAGTTATAATTAAAACAATCACGTGGTTTGAAGATGATTATTTCGATTCAACATCTAAAAACGGACCTATTGAGCTCTCCAATCAACAGAGCTATCTTCTAATCTTCTTGTCAATGATTGCAATTTTTTTCACCACATTTTCTTTAATGATCTATTTTTCAAAATATCTTCTAAAAAAGAGTGGGCTGATTTATACTCAACCGCCACCCAAAAAAGCTGTTTTGTCAAAAACCAAAACATCGGAAAGTTCAGCAACTTCGGTCAGAAAAAAGCATATCTTGGTATTTTCCTTATCAATCTTTATATTCGTAAGTATATGGGTTTTATGTTCTTTGTTATTTGGAATAGGGGCTTTTTTGTTTGCGTCAGGGCTTAATATTTTAATTTATGTGGTCTTTATTAGAAAAATACTGCGTAAAAAGGAGCAAAAGCGGGAAGGGAAATTGAACTTTAAAGGCCGCATATTGTCATATTTTAAATCCGAATCCACCAAAAGGTCTTTAGGATTCGCTGCTTGTTGTGCCGGAATCTTTTTAGGGTTATATTTTTCATTTGCTCTATTTTACCCGTTTTATTTGGTTTATCCCCATACGTTTCTTGCTTTTGCTCTGGCTATAATTTATTTTCCGTTATATCTATCAACGGAAATTTTTTACAGAAAAACACTCTATCCATCATTAAAATTTATCGAATCTAGAAAGAAGCGTACTTACATTGTTACCATTACTTCATTATTCATACAAATTTTTTTAATGATTCTAATGCTGTCATTTTTAGCATGGCCCGTTTTAATAGCCACGTATATTGCGTTTATGATATCTTCACTTATGAACGGCATTATATATCATAAAACAGAAAAATTAGGGGCGGTACTTCTAAACTCTTTCATAATATTAGGGATCTTTTACGGTGCTACAATGTCATTCTTATTAAACTTGATTTTAATAATTAGTTAATATACTTTATTCTATCTATAGTAGTTTTTACTCTTCTTTTTTATATCTAATAGTAATCATATATAGTTGATTTTTAAGGTAATATATATATATTAAAATAACAAAATGCTCAACATAACATAAGCAAAAAAATGAATTTATTATTTAAAAATAGGAAAATCGAGAATTATGAATGGAAATGGAAATGAACGCAATCTTACTAAAAAAACTAAAATAGGTTACAGCTTTGGATATTTAGGAAGTATAGTTACAACTTGGACATTTTCTACATATATTTTTTTCTTTTATGCGACTGTGATAGGTTTAGATCCTATTTGGATTGGTATCGCACTAGGAATACTTGGAATCTGGGATATGTTTAATGATCCCATTATGGGACATCTATCAGATAAAACTAAGACCCGATGGGGCAGAAGGCGCCCTTATATGATATTCGGTACTATCCCCTTAATGATTACTTTTGTTCTTCTTTGGTGGAATCCTTTTAATGAACAATTTATGATATTTATTTATTTTTTAGTGATAATGTTGATTTTTGAATGGATGTATACTATGGTTTCGCTCTCGTACAGTGCATTATATCCTGAAATGACATCAGATATTGGCGAGCGTTTAGAAATAGCAGGATATCTTGAATTTTTTGATATTATAGCTCTTATTTTAGGTTTTGTTCTTTCGCTTATTCTTGTAGGAATTTTTCGGGGGTTAGGATATTCTCCAGCTATGTCTTGGTTACTTATGGCAATAATTCTTGGAATAATTATGGTGATTTCTATATTTACTGCAACTGCTGTGACAAAAGAACAAGAAATCTTCTATACAGCACAAGCTTTAAGTCTTTCAAAAGCAATAAAATATACTTGGAAGAATAAGGCCTTTAGAGTAGTTGTTTTAGCATGGCTATGTATCTCTGTAGCCTATGTTATAGGAGCAGCAACGGCCATTTTCTTTGCAACGTATAATTTGAAAATGAGTGAATTAGAGACTGCTATATCTTTATTATTTATGTTTATCACAGCAATTCCTTGTCTACTCCTATGGTATAAGTTAAGCCAAAAATATGGAACAGTTCGAGTAACTATGGCGGCAATGTTTCTTTTTGGTTTAGCATTCATACTACTCCTTTTTGTTTTCAATATTGTAATATTCGTTATTGCGATCGCTATTTTAGGAATTGGATTCGCGGGAGTAATTTTATTACCCCAAACGCTTTATGCCGACGTCATTGATGAGGATGAAACAATTACCGGAGTACGAAGAGAAGGAATGTTTCAAGGAATAAGAAGTTTTATTGCTAAAGGCTCAGTCTCCTTATCATATGTAACTATGGCAGTCGTGCTTTCCCTCAGTGGATTTCAATCTGGAGCCGCAACACAATCAGAGTCAGCATTATTAGGTATTCGTTTACTCATTGGATTAATTCCAGCAATAGTTATGTTTATTGGAATCCTAATCTATACAAAATATCCTTTGAAAGGAGAACGTTTAAGAAAAGTAAAAGAAGAAGTAATTCGGTTACACGAGGAGAAAAAAAGGGCATTCGAGCAGCAGAAAGTCTAAATTATCCAAATTTTTTCTTTTTTTCTTAAATTATTTTTATTAAAAATGGAAAATATAATCAATTAAAAGCATTTATAGATATTCTAAAAATAAGATAAATAGTAATTATCAAATTAAAAAAAAACTGAAAATATCTTGGGAGATAATACGTTAGGGACGAGATTTAAAATAACCTCGTTTGGTGAAAGCCACGGAAAACTAATTGGAATTATAGTTGATGGAGTTCCTTCAGGGATGGATTTCGATTCAGAGTTCATTCAGAACGAATTAAATAAACGTAGCCCCGGTCAATCTCATTTAACGACCTCTCGTTCTGAAACAGATAAAGTTAAAATATTATCTGGAATCTTCAATGGAAAAACCACAGGTGCTCCTATTTGCCTGGTAGTTGAAAATGAAGATGTAGATTCTTCGAAATATGAAAAATTTAAAAAAGTTTTAAGGCCATCTCAAGTAGATTATACTGCCTTAAAAAAGTATGGTGGATTCGCAGATTATAGAGGTGCTGGACGATTCTCAGGGCGGATCACAGCAGGATTTGTGATGGCGGGAGCTATTGCTAAGCAAGTATTATCGAAATATGATATTAGCGTACTTGCGTATACTAAAAGTATTGGAACTATTGTTGATGATGAAGATTATTGTATTGATGATGTTCAAAAGTTTGTAGATTTAAGAGAAAAGTCTCTTGTGGGAGCCTTAAATTCTGAAAAATCAAAATTAATGGAGCAGAAAATAGAAAAAGTTAAAAATCAAAAAGACTCCATCGGCGGAACGATTAAATGTATAGTGATTAATTTTCCTGAGGGTATTGGCGGACCAATATTTAACAGTCTTGAGTCTAATATAAGTAAGGCAATATTTTCTATACCAGCAATAAAAGGAATAGAATTTGGAGCAGGATTCCAGGCAGCTAAAATGAAAGGCTCTGAACATAATGATCCTTGGACTATTAAAGATGGAAAAATTCAAACAACTAAAAACGATTCAGGGGGCATAATAGGAGGAATTTCTACGGGAATGCCCATTGAATTTAGCGTAGCAGTTAAACCAACCGCGACAATTGGAATTCCTCAAAAAACAGTAAATTTTGAAACTATGAAAAACACTGAAATAGAGATTACCGGTAGACATGATCCTTGTATTGTTCCAAGAGCTATTGTAGTCGTAGAAGCTATGACGGCTATAGTTTTATTAGATTTCTTATTAACTGAGGGAAGAGTCCCTTTAGTATTTAAATCTTAAAATCTGAAATGTTTATTAGAGATTTCTAATTTCTTCTTTAACTTTTTCTAATTCTCGCTTTATTGCTCTCTCTTTCACCTTTAACTCCAGCTTTTTTCTTGACTTTACCTTTTTTTCTTCCAATGAAAAGACGGATGGAGTATTCGGTTGTTTTTTATATCCTAACTTTTGAAAAATGGCATCAATTTCTGGATTTGCAAATTCTAAAATGGAAACTGCACGCCGTTCTTTAATTGACTTTTCAGCCGCAAATGAAATGACACATGCTTCCCTTGCGATTGATAAATTAGCATATGGTTGTTCTCTCGATTTAACACATTCTAAAAATTCCCTTCGTTCTGTCTGACATCCAATATGACCAACTCTCTCATTATCAGAGTAATAATCGACTATAACTTCTTTTAATTTTCCAACTGGACCTCCTGCAATGGTGAGCTTTATGTCTTTCTTTGTTAACGCCCATGTACCATTATCACCCATAATTCCAATTTCAAGGCCCTCTATGGGTTCAATTTCATACATACATAACCCCAAGTTCCCCTTTGCCCCATTTTCATATTCAATTAAAACATTGGCGTGATCTACAATTGTTGGGTCTTTTAAAGGTTCCCCTTGATGTGAAGAATAAGCACATTGAATTTTATGCCCTGGTTTGTAAAGATGTTTCCCTCCCATCGCATAGACTTTTTTTGGAGGAGACCGAATAAACCAACTAAAAAGATCAAAATGATGACAATTTTTATCTAAAAGTGCCCCCCCTGATTGACTCTCGTCAAAAAACCAGTGGCTTGGAAAATTATCTCTATATTCTTTACAGTATGCCATCATCACATTTCCGAAAGTCCCCTTTTCAATTAAATGAGCCATAGTCCGATAAAGATTGGAATACCGATAGACCAAGCCCACTTGGAGTATCCGATCTGTATTCGCATATTCCTTAATGATTACATCCGTTTCCTCAAGGGTTGGTGCTATGGGCTTTTCTAAAAAAACATCTTTATTTACTTTTAAGGCATCAATCGCTATTTGGGTATGATAATAAGTTGGAGTTGCAATAACAACCGCATCGAGTTCAGACATTTTTAACATATCTTTATAATCAGTAAATAATTGTGGAGAATTCTTTCTAAATGCATTTTTACTATTTTCCAATTGCTTTTCGTCGGGATCAGCTACGGCAACAACTCGGCATTCTGATAGCCTATCAAACCCAAGGCAATGACCAATTCCCATATTACCAAGACCAATTATTCCAATATTTATCATTTTATCCCCCTTTGTCAATTTAAAATAAATATAATACCTATTATTGTAAAAACTATTTTTTAGTTATTTGAATCGTTTAATCTTTTCGTTTTAGTTAATTTTATTATGATGAAGAATATTTAATAAATTATATTTTAAATTTAAATTTGGAATGTAATAATAATGAGTAAAAAAATCGACACGTCAGATCAGTTTATACAGTTCTATAAAAAAAAAGGAGATTATCTTATCTCTCTTGTAGATAATCATTATGCGAACAGGGAATATAAAAAATGTCTTGAATTATTAAATCAAGCATATTCCATGTACCAAAAAGGTAATTGTACGGAAGATATGGCAACTACTAAGAAAAGATTTGATGATATTAAAGGCACACATTTTAGAAAAAAGGAATAATATTCTCTTGCTACATTTTTAATCTTTCCATAATTTTTTCTATGTGGGTTCCTTTCCAATACACTTTTTTACACTTTGTACATTGATAGAAATCCTCATTATACTTGAACGTTTCAGGCTTAACATCATTTTTTATTTTGTTTTTGTCCCTTACTTTTTCTAAGGCTGAATTGCAAACGGAACAACGGGCTTTCTGCATATTAAACTTGTATTCCAAAGGTAATGAATTCTTAAGTTGATTCAAATAATTATACACACCTTCTCCTTCTAAGAATATGCTTCGATCTCTATGTTTTTTGTAAAAAGAATTATCTCTCGTTATAATAATACGATTATTTTCAAGCGCATAATCAGCTAATTTCTCATCAGGTACGGGACTAATATTGAAATATTCTTCTAAATCGTCAGCATAAATGGTATCATAACCAAAAATCCTTAAGAAAGTCTTAAGTTTTCCACACATAGCGTCAACTAAAAATTTCATCTCAAATATATAAATCATTAGAAGATTATTTAAATTGCGTAATTGATTAATTAAAGTAAATTATATAATAGTGACTATTAATTTGGAAACAGAAGAATTAATGGAAAAAGCGGTGAAGTTTCACGGCCATGAATGCCCTGGAGTGACAATTGGAGTGTTAGTTTCAAAATATATATTGGAGCATGGAATGGATTTCTCATTGGACGAGGAAATTGTCGCAGTTGTAGAAAACGATAACTGTAGTGTTGATGCGATACAAGCATTACTTGGTACAACATTTGGTAAAGGAAATTTAATTCATCTTGATTATGGAAAAAACAATTTTACATTTTATAATCGGACTAATAAAAAAGCAATAAAATTGTCATTAAAGAATAGTAGTTTTGGCGGTAGGGATTTACCTCGGGAAGAGAGAATCCAAAAGCTTCTTGATGCTAATCCCAAAGATATTTTCAACATCCAAAAAGTTGAATTTGATCCCCCTCAGTTCGCTCAAATTCATGAATCCATAATTTGTGAAAACTGTGGAGATCCTACGATGGGTACACGTATTAAGGAATTTAAGGGTAAAAAACTATGTATCCCTTGTTATGAAAAATTAAAGTAAAATTTATCCCTTAAATGATATGGAACTCTTAAAAATTAAAATATTTATTAATTACTTAATTACTAAAATTAATTATACTTTTGATGGTTTAGATTTTAAAAACTTTTATATAATGATAATAAGAGAATTTTCTGAGCATGATATTGATGAGATCACCTCTTTGATGAAAAATCTTTGCATAATGAAAGGTCAGGAGTTTGATGAGGAACGGTGGAGGACTAGCTTAGAAAATCATATGAGAAAAGAACATTCAGAAGTAATAGTTGCTTTTGATAAAGATACGAATCAAGTTATAGGGATGGCACAATGCTCTATTAGAAATTCTGACAATAGTGTTCGATTTGGGTATATTTCTAACTTGATTGTTAAAGAAGAAAAACGGAGAACTGGTATTGGAGAAAATTTAATGCGATATATCGTAGATTATTTCAAAAAAAACCACCTCCAATCAATTAGACTGTCTCTAAAAACAAAGTTAGATGAAGCAGCTATTATATTATTTATAAAATTAGGATTTCATGAACTATTTCGGGTATATGAATTAAATATATAATGTTAAAATGATTTTCACATAAAATAAATTGATTGTATTATGATTAAGGAGATAAAAAAAGAAAATACGTTAATCGTAAGAGGCCCAACAAGAGTCACTTTGTTAGAAGGGAAATTAGAAGTCCTTGGAAAATTGGTAATTCCAGATGAGAGAAGTAAATCATCAGATTTTGCAGAACTGGAAGGTGAAAACGTAATAATTGTTCCGAGTGCAAATACACTTCCTTTATTTGCGTTAGAAAAATCAAAGTTAGAAATTTATTCTAATACAGAGGAAAACCTAAAACTTATTACAAAAAATTCCATCCCTGAAAAGTGGATCGAAATTAAAGATTCCTTAATAAAAACGATAAGGAATAATAAAGGAAAGGGGCAACCAATAAAGATTATGGTATTGGGCATAAGCAGTGGTAAAACAACGATAATTAAGTATTTAGCAAATAATTTTCTTAGAGAAAGTTTCACTGGCGGATATTTGGACTCCGATCTTGGTCAACAAATTATGTACCTTCCTACGACAATTTCAATTGGAAAACTCGAGGATTCGGTAATATCAAGCGAAGATATTCACCCTGAAGATACGGTATTTATAGGAGCTACTTTTCCAAAAGGACATTATAAGTTTATTGTTTCGCAATCGAGCAAAAATTTAATTGATGAGTATATAAAAAGACACAAAAATACAGATTTTATATTAATTGATACCGATGGGTGGATAAAAACTGAAGCAGGAATTATTTACAAAACATTTTTCATAGAAACAGTGGATCCTGATGTGATTATTGTATTTCATGATGAAACTGTAGAGGAATTGAAAATTTTAGAAGAACAAGCAGTAAAGTTACGAAAAGGTAGAAAATTACATCTTGTTAAAGAAATTAACCAGTATTTTTATGATAAAACTAAAGATGAGCGGAGATTTCTGAGACAGAGTCAATTTGCAAAGATTTTAGAAAGTTATAGAAAAATAACCATTTCAATATCACAGCACGATATTCAATTTGTTAAAACTGATTATGACCCTGAAACTAAGCAGTCAGTTGAAAAAACCATCGAAATTAGAGATTTAATTACACTCCCATATCATTATGTAATTATTTCTTTACTCGATGAAAATTCCAATATGATTAAATTAGGACTTCTTTTTACAATAAGTATTGAGAAAGATTATATCTTAATTTTTTCAGATTTATCGTATAAAGAGCAAATGAAAGTTAAAAAAATTCTTTTAGGCTCGCTCCGCCTTTCGACGAAAGGGAATCACCAGGGATATCTTTATTTGTAATTTCTTTGCTTAAACTTTCATATCAATTTAAATATACTTATTTTCATTTTCAGATTATCGATCGAATTCTGATGATCATGTTGAACATAATCGGCTATATTTTTTTTTATTTCTTAGGTTGGAGCTTTGCACTAGTAGCGATCTTTTTCGCGTATTTTGGCTATATAAAACCCAAAAGTAAAAAGGAATAATATTGTTTCTATAATTCTCCTTTTTTTTATAATTTTTCCCTAATTTTCTTGTTTCTCTGTAAATTTTCAATTCATATAAGCAAAAAATTATTAATATGCTTAAAATAGATTTAATTTAACGCTTTAATTAATCCCGAGATTCCTCCATTTTCAGGAATATTGAAACGCTTCATTATTCGTTTTGCTTCAATTATAGTAAATCTTTTCCACTGAGCTGCATCGAGTTCAATAGCTTTGTCTAAACC
>JAHQWS010000301.1 GCA_029856295.1 Promethearchaeia archaeon | reverse complement strand
AAATAGATTTTTTTTTTAAATCAAATTTTTTTTATTTTAAAATTTGCAGTTATTAAAATCAAACCTTTACTATAAGTTTTCTAATTTGAGGTACCTAGTTTTAAAAGATAATAAGTGTAAAATTTAAAAACTCTTAAAATAAAATACAACCAATTAGATATTAACTAAAAAATAATATCTTAATAAAGTGAATTTTTAATGAATGATGTTTATATAGAAGATTCAAAGTCAAGACATTCTGAGTGGAAATATGCTTCCAATGCCTTAAATCAATTTCCGGCAACACTTTTACCAGCTACTTTAAGTGTGTTTTTATTCTTTTACTATGAGGCAGTACTCGGATTAAATGCATGGTATATCTTTCTTGCCTTGACTATTTGGACAGTCTATGATGCCGTGAACGATCCTTTTATTGGATTTTTGGTAGATCGAAACACAAAACTAACAAGACGATTTGGAAGGCGATTTCCTTGGATTGTTATAGGCATTGCTCCTTGGTGTTTAAGTTTGTATCTTATCTTCTCAGCTCCGGATGTAGATGGTTCCACTAATCCTTGGCCTATCTTTTGCTGGCTTCTTATCTCATTAATCTTGTTTGACACATTTGGGACACTTGTTAGCGTGAATCTTGGTGTCCTTAGGCCCGATTTGTTTCGCACTGAAGAAGAGCGGCGATTATTGTCGAAATATTTCATGCCTATAGATATGGTGGCTGTCGCCCTTGGTTTGCTGATACCTCCCCTATTCCTTGGGGCTGGAGCTGGAAGAGAGGGATTTGCATTTATGGGTGCAATGGTTGCTTTCATAGCTCTTATTGCGGCTATTTTATTCCTTCCAGGTGCTCGAGAAGATAAGGTTATGATTGATCGCTATTTTACAGCAGAATATGAGAGGATGAAGTTTTTCAATGGAGTAAAAGAAGTTGTTAAACAAAAAAGTTGGCTTGTTCATTTTATTTTTGTAGTAGCTTGGATTGCATCAACTGATTTGATGATAGGAAATTCTGTTTATTTGGTAATTTTTGTTTTACGTGCCAGTCCCGACGAAGTAACTCTCGTATTTGCAGTTTTCCTTTTAGGTGCCTTAATTTCTATTCCTTTCTGGATTAAACTATTAAAGAAAATGAAGAACAACAAAAAGGTAGTAGTTATCGGAGGGTTTGCGAGTTCTGCGGCTATGGTTCCAATGACATTTTTTCAAACAATGATACAATTACTAATAATATTGTTTATTCTCGGATTTTGCTGTGGCTCACTTTGGGCTTTTATCTACACAATTATAAACTCTAATGTTCAAGATGACTATGCTGTGCGAACTAAAAAGAATCAGAAAGCCATTCTCGTTGGTGCTTCTGTATTTTTTCGTCGGCTTGCTGCCACTCTCGACGAATTAATAATAGCAATTGTACATACTCTCACAGGATTTAAAGCGGGGTATTATACATATGAAGAGCTAGCTGGTGCTGTTGCTGACATAGAGTTAGTACTTTGGGGTATTCGTCTACTGGCGGGGGTTATCCCAGCGATTATTTTGTTCATAGGAACTCTCGTCTTTTGGAAATATTACCCATTAACACAGGAAGAAGTGCTAAAGAATAAAAAAAAACTCGAAGAATTAGGTTTTTAATTAATTTTTTTTCCTTTATTTTAAATTTTTTAATAATTTTTGGTATATAGTGAGTAATATCTAACTGGTTCTTTATATAACTTCAAAACTCCCAAATATTCCATTATTATCATCCTCGAAGCCTGGTTGACACCCACCAACAAAAATTGAAACTTTTTCTGGGACAATCATCTCTAATCCATCTTCATTAATAATAGAATAATCGCTGGATTTTAGTTCAAAAGAGATTTTTTTTTTCTCATTTAATTGTAAGTGAGCTCTTCTAAATCTTTTGAGCTCTTGAATAGGAGTCCGAATATTAGGATTTGAATGGCTTGAATATAATTGTACTACTTCATCACCAGGATAATCACCAATATTTTCGATATCAATTTTAATATTAATAACTTCATCTTGTCTAATTTTTTCGGGATTTATTTGAAGATTACTGTATTTAAATTTAGTATAACTTAAACCATGTCCAAATGGAAATAAGGGCTCTTTTTTCATATACCGATATGTTCTGTTTTCCATACTATAATCTTGGAAATTTGGTAATTGATCTAAGGATTTATAAAAAGTAATAGGCAGTCTGCCAGCAGGATTATAATCCCCAAAAATAATATCGGCAAGGGCTAGACCTGCTTTCTCTCCCCCATACCACGCTTCTATAATTGCCGGTATATTTTCTTTTGCATAATTTACTGATAAAGCACTTCCGCTTGTCAACACTAAAACAATTGGTTTACCTGTTTCATTAAGTTTTTTGAGTAATTCTTCTTGAACAAGGGGTAAATTTAAATCCGTTCGATCACCTTTCTCGGGGCCAAGTACATAACCTTCTTCTCCTTCAAGTCTTCCGGTAATCCCCAAAACCATAATTATTACTTCAGCTTTATTAGCGATCTCTATTGCTTGATTTAAATCAAATTCAGAACATTCTGTAAGGTCACATCCCTTAGCATAGTGTACTTCTGTTTTTGATGATACTTTAGTCTTGATTCTTTCGAGTGGTGTAATGACATTGTATTTACCTGGATAATAATGAATATAATAAAATGCTTCGGGATTATTAGCATTTGGTCCAATCACAGCAATTGATTTAAGATCTTTTGATAAAGGTAAAAGATTGTTCTCATTCTTTAATAAAACTATAGATTCTCTTGCGGTTTTTAATGATAATTCTTGATTTTTTTTACAATTAACTACACTATATGGAATTTTAGTGTAAGGAACTTCCTCAGGAGGATCAAACATCCCTAACTTAAACCTTGCAGTTAATGTTCGCTTTAAATTCCGATTGATGATTTCTTCAGTTGTTAAGCCCCTATTTACAGCATTTTCAATAGCTTTTCTATATCTTTTTGTTTTAGCTAGGGTAGTAAGGTTCATAGGATTAATAATATCACAGCCCACATTTATAGCCATAGCTACGGCCTCTTCCAAACTGTTCACAATTTTATGATTCTTGAAAATATCGGTAACGGCACCACCATCTCCGATAAAATAACCTTTAAATCCTAGTTGACCTCTTAAAATATCCTCTACAAGTGATTTACTCGCACAACAAGGTTCTCCATTTAAGCGATTATATGCACTCATGATCCCCTCTACTTTTCCTTCTTGGATACATGCCTTAAACGCAGGTAAATATGTTTCATATAAATCTTTTTTACTTGCTAAAACATTGATTTCATGACGATGTTTTTCAGGGCCGCTGTGAACTGCAAAATGTTTTGCTTCTGCCACTACTTTTAAATAGTTCGGATGATTACCTTGCAATCCTTTAACAAACGCCATTCCTATCCTTGAAGTGAGATAAGGATCCTCTCCAAATGTTTCTTGACCTCTTCCCCACCTTGGATCTCTAAAGATATTTATACTAGGGCAAGAAAAGGTTAGACCTTGCCACCTCTCTCTTTCTCCATTTCGGGCAAATTCATGGTGCTTTGCTCTTGCTTCATCAGAAATCGCTGACGCTACTTTGTAGACCAAGTTCGGATTCCAGGTTGCCGCCATAGCAATTGCTTGTGGAAAAAGTGTAGATTTACCTCTAAATGCTACACCTTGTAAACATTCATTGCGCCAATCGTATTTTGGAACTCCTAATCGATCTATTGATGCGCTCATATTCATAAGTTGCGAGATTTTTTCTTCAAGAGACATTTTCGAAATGAGATCATCTACTCGTTGTTCAATTGGTAGCCTAAAGTCAAGATAGATTTCTTCATGCTTGGTATCCTTAGTTGTTATGATTTTACACCATTAGCTCATATTCTTATTAAATGAATATTAATATCTTTGAGTAAGTTAATATCTTTCTATATCTTTCTTAGCAACTATCCTATGTTATTGAAAAATAAAAAGTTAAATAGAAGATTTATTGCAAGGTTTCTATAAATTAAGGAAAGAAGGGAATAATTTAGTTATGGTAATTGAGCTCTCTTTAATTTTAATTTTCGGTACGAGATCGTGGATTTATTATCGTCAAGAGGAGAGAAGGGAAAGGCCATCCTCCAAGTGGAAATATTATTTTAGTATAATATCAATTATAACTATTGGAATAATACTTGTATTGTACTTTTCAGGGGTTTCTATTGTTCCAAATGTTTTCTCCTTACTTATTTCATTAGTAATAATTGAACCAATTTCAACTATAACAATCGGTATATATTTAAAACGATTAAGTGAAAAGCAACTTGAGAGTGATAACAATTTATCGTAAAAAAAAGATTTTTATATAGTACAAACATAAATTTTATGAGGTTAGATAATAATGAGTCAACAAATTGAAGAAATTTTTGCAAAATATAAAAAGGTGTTTATAACAGATCAAGAGAATATTAAGAAATATCTCTTAACTCACTATGAAAGGGCTCTTTTAACTAGACAAGTAATAAATGTTGAAAGAATCGATAATACAGAAAGGATTAAAATAAGTGGGTTTAGTAAATATCTATCTTCATGGAGAAATTTTTATCAAAATATTGTTGTAACCAGTTGTATTTTAGTTAATAACGTTCAAAAACGTTATGATTACAAATTTTACTTTACAAAAGAAAAATTAGACAATACAACAATAGACAAAATTGAAAGAGCGTTGGAAGAGAGTGCGAGGCTTCGTAGAAATTTCAAGTTTGATGAAGCTATAGCAATAATTGACGAAATGCTTGAACTAATAGAAAAGAAGAAAGATGAAGTGACCAATAAAATATTAAATGATGTTCGTAAAGAAATTGTTGAATCTCAAGAAAAATACGATAAAGATATGCTTGCAATTTCAAAACTAGAAAATAAAATTAAAGTTGCTGAAGATTATGACAATTTAAGGGACATTCCAAAGAATTGCGAGAATATTATAAAGCTAGCTGAATCAATTGGAAGAAATGATTTAGTGAAAAAATATAAGGGAATGATAGAAGAGACTCAAAAAGAAATTGAGCAAAGAAAAGCTCAAGAAAAACAGAAATCATTAGAACAAGCGAAAGTTTTTGCAAAAAAGAAAGAACAAGAAAGTTACGAAAAAGCAATGGCACAAATAGCGAAGTTAGAAGAAAAAATTAAAACAGATCGCGAAGCTGGCAATTTGAAGGTAGCCATAAACGATTGCGAAAAAATTATTAATATTGCAAATTTAATTGATAAATATGAATTTATAGTTAAGTATTCAAAACTTTTAGAGAATTTAGGGAATGAACTTGAAGCAAAAGAAGCCAGAGAAAGAGAGATGGCTATCAAATCAAAAGAGGTTATAAAGAAACAAAAAGCAGAGAAAAAGCGAAACGCGTTAGAAGCTAAGGAAGCCTTAAAAAAGCAGAAAGCTGAAGAAAAACAAAAATCATTAGAGGCGAAGGAGGCCGCAAAGAGGCAAAAAGCGGAAGAAAAGCAGAATGCATTAGAAGCAAAGGAAGCGCTAAAGAAACAAAAAGAAGAAGAAAAACGTAAAGCGTTGGAAGCGGAAGAAGCATTAAAGAAACAAAAGGCTGAAGAAGAGAGGCAAAACGCATTAGAAGCTGAAGAAGCTTTAAAAAAACAAAAAGCTGAAGAAGAGAAGCAAAACGCATTAGAGGCTGAAGAAGTTTTAAGAAAACAAAAAGCAGAAGAAGAGAGGCAAAAAACATTAGAAGCTGAAGAAACATTAAAGAAACAAAAAGCAGAAGAAGAGAGGCAAAAAACATTAGAAGCTGAAGAAACATTAAAGAAACAAAAGGCAATGAAAGAAGAAGAAAAACGTAAAGCATTAGAGGCTGAAGAAGCATTAAAGAAACAAAAGGTATTAGAAGAAGAAAAACGTAAAGCATTAGAAGCTGAAAAAGCAATCAAGGCACAGCAAGAGAAAGAGCGAGAAAAAAAAATTTTGGAACAAATTGCTGCGTTAGAAAAGAGTGTTAGAAAAAATCAAAAAAATGACATTTTGAATGCAGTTGTGAGTGACTGTAAGCAAATCATCAATTTAGCAAATTCCATAGATAGAGGCGATATAGCTGAAAAATACAGAAAAATTATGGACGATGCTCTAAAATCACTTGAAGAAAGAAAAGCACAGGAAAAACAAAAAGCATTAGAAGCCAAGGAGGCTGCAAAGAAGCAAAAAGCAGAAGAAAAACAAAAAGGTTTAGAAGCTAAAAAGGCGCTCAAGGATAAAAAACGGCAAGAAAAGGAAAAATTACGCAAGGAAAAAGAGGTTTTAAAAGAGCAACAGGTATTAGAGAAAATCGCCGTTTTAGAGGAGAGTGTTCGGATTAATCAAGAAATTGACAACTTGGATGCTGTCGTTAGCGATTGCCGTCAAATCATTAAATTAGCAAATTCCATAGTGAAAAAAGATATCGCTGAAGAATACAGAAAAATTATGGATGAGACTCAGACAGAAATTGAAAAAAGAAAAGCAGAGGAAATCCTAAGGACAATATCAGTAAAAGAAACGGTTGATTCCAGAATAGTTTATAAGGAAGTAATTACAAATAAATTTTTGATTATTTTATGTATAATAGGTGGAATATTAATTATTACACATGCAATCTTAGATATTATCTTATTGATTTCAACCATTTATACTAACATAGTCGTAGATATTAGAATAGCAAACATTAGATTAGAAACCCGTGAAACATTTTTCATATTTTTATTAATAAATGGCTGCATATGTATTGTCAGTGGGGCTTTGGTAATCTTAGGGTCAATTGGATTGTTTTCAAATAAAATCCTATTCGGTAGAGCAAAGATAATATATGGAATTTTTATTGCTTTAATAGGCGCTCCTTCACTTTTAATTGTTGGAGTTTGGGCTGGGTCTTTATCCGGGAATTTTGCAAGTTTAATTATGATTTATGTCTTCATATATTTTATCATTTGTCTGGTTGGAGTTGTATTTATTGATTTTGCTCTATGGAGGATTAAAACCGAACGAATAAGAACTCCAGGAATTCAGAAAATCAAGATTAGAAAAAGAATTGTAGCGGAGAAAAAACCAGGTAAGGTAGGAAACAATTATACCATATTATAATCATTAGAAATCTTTCTGATTTCTTAAAATTTTAATCTTTTCAAAACTGGGTATCTCCTCCCAATCCCAAAAGCACTTTCACTAATTTTTATTGATTGAACTAACTGCCTACGCTTATATTCTGAATTTAAATAGAGTTTTCTCACTTTTAAAATGGTATCCGCCTCAATGCCCTTTTCCAATAAATGCTCTAATTCTGATCCGACTCCATGTTTCACGATTTCTTCAAGTATTAAATCAAGTGTTTCATATGGTGGTAAAGAATCACTGTCTTTTTGATTATCTCTTAGTTCTGCGGTAGGAGGTCTTTCAATAATACCTTTGGGTATTAACTCTTCATTTTTATTTATGTAATCGCAGATTTCATATATTTGGACTTTTAAAAGATCTCCTGGCACATTTTTTCCGCCATTAGTATCACCGTATAAGGTGCAATAGCCAACACCAATTTCTGATTTATTCCCTGTAGAGACGAGTAGCCAATTATATTTATTCGAATAATACATTAATATAGTTGCCCTTATCCGAGCTTGAAGATTTTCATCTGCGATATCAAAAGGCAATTTTCCAAGGTTTTTTTCAATCGAATTTTCATAGGCACCAAATAAATCATCAATTGGGTGAATAATATAGTTAATACTTAAATTCTTACATAAATTTTGTGCTAAATCTAAACTTTCCTGGGAAGTAAATCTTGTAGGCATCATTATAGCGTTGACATTATCTGATCCCAATGATTTCGCACAAATATAAGCTGTGAAAGCGGAATCAATACCTCCACTTAATCCCAAAACAACACCATTAAAGATATTACTTTTATGAAAATAATCATATAAATTCAATTTTAGAGCATTTAATATTTCTTCTCTCCAATCAATATGATAATCTTGTTCTTCTAATGCGGTTGGATTATCGATGGAAACTTCTACTAAACTGATATCTTCTTCAAAGGCCTTTGCTTTAAAAATTATTTGACCAAATTTATTCGTAATAAAACTTTGACCGTCATATACAATTTCGTCAAGCCCACCAACCATATTAACATAAACTATAGGGACACAAAGTTTTTTTGATTTTCCACATATTAGATCTTTTCTGAGGTCAAATTTATTTATATGATATGGGGAAGCATTGATTATGATTAATAATTCGGCCCCATTATTGACAAGATTTTCTGCAACCTTGATATCATAGGAATCATCCCATACATCCTCACAAATTAGTAATCCAACCTTAGTACCTTTTATTTCTATAGGTTCGAATTTGGTATCAAAAGAAAAATATCTTCTCTCGTCAAATACATCATAATTAGGTAAAAGCCTTTTATTTTCAACGTATTTTATATCTTTACCCTCAATTAAAATTGCCGAATTATAAAAATGTTGGATTTTTCCCTTTAATTCTTGAGGCTCGGTAAAAGTACCTAAAATTATTATTGATTGAGAATTTAACTCCTTTATTTTTTCGATTGATTCAATGTTTTTCTCTTTTATTAGAACATCATAAATGTGATCCATTAATGGATATCCAACCAAGGCCATCTCAGGAAATACAATAATATCCGCATTTTGATTGTTTTCTATAATATTTATTATCTGTTTTCTGTTAAAGTCAACGTCTCCAACAACAGGATTAATTTGACTAATGACTAATTTTAATTTTCGATTTTTCATCTTTAATTCCATAACTTAGAATTATTCATCTCTAATTTATTAAAATACTAGTCCTTAATTCTATTAATTTATCATTCTATTTTTTACTCTTTTATTGTATCTTCTTAATTCTTCTTAACTTTTTCATAATAATTTCATAATTTTCTTTTTTCCAAAACAAATGTGGGAAAACAAACCCATATTTATAGACAAAGTTTAAATTATAGAAATTACAATTCAGTTATAATGACTTCATGTAATACTAATGCTATAAAAAAATGGGCTATGGATATAGCCATTGATGTTATTGTAGCAGCAGCATTAGTATTATAAAGCAAGAGAGCTTTTCCTGACTTTTTCTATAACATATTTAACTTGAAAGTTTTTCTTGCTTTGTATATCTTGTTTTTAGAAAGAGGTCATTTAAGGAAAGCGCTTTTGTTTGGTGGTCATTCAATGCAAAAAACAAAAATTAGAATAGATTATAATGAATGCAAAAAGTATTGGTATAGATTTTTATAATTTAGGTTTTAAATTTATTGAAACCAAAATGATGTTTGTTTCGGACTATAAGGATGGTGAATGGGATAAGGGTAAATTAGTTCCTTTTGGAACTTTAGAAATTTCCCCTGCTGCCTGTGCCTTAAATTATGGTCAAACGATTTTTGAAGGAATGAAAGCACTAAGAGCAAAGAATGGTGATATTACGTTATTCCGACCTGGTGAAAACGCAAAAAGACTCAATAAAAGCGCAGAGAGATTGCTCATACCAAAATATAATCCTAGCAAATTCATCGATGCTCTTAAAGCCGTCGTGAGAGCAAATGAAGAATTCATTCCTCCCTATGATAGTGGCGGAGCATTATATATTCGACCATTATTGATAGGAAATGGACCAATGTTAGGTGTTGCGCCCGCTGAAGAATTTAAATTTATTATTTTTGTCTCACCAGTTGGACCGTATTTCCCTGAGGGATTTAAAGCGATTGATATTGAAATTTCAAAAAAATATACAAGAGCTTCTCAAGGGGGAACGGGATTTACAAAAATGGGGGGCAATTATGCGGGGACTATGAGACCAGCAAAAGAAGCAAAGAACAAAGGATTTGCCCAAATTCTATATTTAGATTCTGTGCATCTGGAATATATAAATGAGGTGGGGGCGGCTAACTTTTGTGCTGTTATAGATGGTACCCTTGTCACCCCTAAATTCACTGGAACCATACTTGAAGGTATCACAGTTAAGTCTGTGTTAGAGCTTGCTGAAAAAAAAATAGGTGCTAAAGTTGAACAAAGAGATATTTCATATAAGGAATTATTCAAGGAAAATTGTACGGAGACATTCTGTACAGGGACAGCTGCCGTTATTACTCCAATAGGTTCAATCACCATGGAAGAGAAAACAAGGGTGTTCAATAATCATGAGCCTGGCAAATTAACATTAAATTTGTATAAGCTTCTCACTGGAATCCAACGATTAGAAATTGAAGACGAGTTTGGTTGGACAGTTTGTATTTAAAAAATTTTTAATTTTTTTTTTTTTAAAAGACTACAATTTAAAATAATAAAAAAGCAATTAAGAAGAGAAAGATGAATCTTCTGAAATTATAGGTTCCCAATATCGACACACGAAACATTGTGTTATTCGGATTTTTTTTGAATTTAGCAAAATCGTTCTTAAGGCCATTATATTCCCACATTTGGGACATTTTCTTAATTCTTTCATATCCAATTTTTTCTTATACCAGAAACCTCAAATTAATTATAAAAGTAGGTTTATAAAAATGTTATTAGAAAAATAATCTGAAAAATACATTAAAATCATCCTTAAAAAATGATATGGGAATAATTATTTTAAGATCTAAGAGAAATAAAGCTAATTGAATTAGGTTGAAAACTGTTTATTATTTAGATTTTCAGGAAAAAAACAAACTAATTTTAAAAAATTATTCTTAATTAGATTATACAATTTGACCACAATAATTACCACCAAACGGTCTTTTTGAGATTGGCTTAATCACTTTAAAAGGTTTTTTCCCAATCATCTCATATGGTATATTGAATATCTCACAAAATTCTCTTAGAAATGGTTCAATTTCTTTACGTGTATTAGGGGCAATTTCGAATAACTTAGCACCCACTCCTAACTTCGGTTCTAAATCCTCCTCAGTTCTTAAGATTATTTTTCCCCGATGGATTCCCGTTCCTAATTCTCCTCCGCATATAGATTGTTCATTCTCAATAATCGATCCATCCGGTAAAAATTTTAAACCCAGTGCTATAATTAATCCCCCCGCCATATACTCTCCCAAAAAATCTCTCGCTATTCCTCCAAAAATTAACACGGGATACTTGTTTTCATATTCTTTAATATGAATTCCGACTCTGTAACCCACGTCCGCTTTTACATAAATTTTTCCTCCTCTAGCCGATAATCCGATAACATCTCCTCCATCTCCGTCGACCATAATAGCGCCATCATTCATGGTATTGCCAGCATGATCTTCGCAGTTTCCATTAACAATAATTTTTGGACCATCCATAAAAATTCCTAAATCATTTCCGGGAAGCCCGTTTATAATTAATTCCAAGTCACCTTGAAGAGATGCTGCAATGAACCTTTGTCCACATACGTTATTTAATACTATTCTATCATATCCCTCTCTAATTGCCTCATGGATACTCTCGTTTAAATCCTGATAGATTAAGGGAATTCCATCGGGAGCCGCATCTATTTCAATTGCTTTTCTTTTTTCCAATTCACTTAATACCAAATTTTCAATCAATTTTTATTCACCCGCATGTTTAACTCCTAAAATTTCTGCTATTTTAGGATTTGGACCAATATATCTTAATCGATCTCGATTTGACCGAAGTGATTCAACAGAGTCGATACCCATCGCACCTAAAACCTCTTTTAATTCTTCATTCCAAGAATGGAAGAGGTTAATAATTCTATTTCTGGCAACATCTATATCTAATCTTTTGACTAAATATTCTTGCTGTGTAGCAATGCCCCATGAGCAAAGCCCTCTAAAGCATTGCTGACAGACTCGACATCCTAATGCAATTAAAACAGGCATACCAACCATCCCAACATCTGCACCCAAAGCAATTGCTTTGATTAAATCTGCGGAGTATCGTATTGAACCCCCAGCAACTAAAGTCACTTGGTCTCTAAGGCCTTCTTGTCGTAAACGCTGGTCAACTGAAGCAATAGCCAATTCTATCGGGATTCCTGCATGATCACGAATAATTCTCGGTGCAGCCCCAGTACCTCCTCTAAATCCATCGATTGTTAGGAAATCAGCTCCACCTCTCACAATACCAACTGCTATTGGTGCTGAATTATGAACCGCGGCAATTTTCACACCTATGGGGACTCTATATCTGGTTGCTTCTTTGAGTGCTGCAATCAATTGGGCTAGGTCTTCAATTGAATAGATATCATGATGTGGATAAGGCGAAAGCGCATCAGAACCTTTTGGAATCATCCTTGTTTGGGAAATCATATTATTTACTTTTTCTCCTGGTAGATGGCCTCCATGTCCAGGCTTGGCCCCCTGCCCTAGTTTAATTTCTATTCCCGCTGTTTTATTTAGATAATTAATATCGACGCCAAACCTTCCAGAGGCTACTTCAGTAATAATATTATCTCCATATTCGTAAAAATCAGGATGAAGTCCTCCCTCTCCAGAACCAGCTAAAATATTCAGTTCTTTTGAAGCTTGATATATCGCCATACACGCATTATAGCTAATTGATCCTAAACTCATATGACCAACCATAATAGGCATGTCAATTTCAAAATGCGGCATGAGTTTTGTTTTTAAAGAAATTTCAGTTGGATCTTTCTCATCGATAGTGAATTCGAGTTTTTGAGGTTTTCGACCGAAAAATATTTTAGTTTCTATTGTTTCTCTTAACGGATCAATTGCAGGATTGGTAACTTGACAAGCGTCAAGAAGCAAATCATCAAATATAACTCGAATTGGTCTATCATTTCCAGTAGCACTTAATAAAACACCTCCATTTCCGGATTGAGCCCATATTATATTACGTATTCTCCTTGTATAATTGCCATGTGGAGGTAAATATGATTCATTTTGCACAACTCGAATTGCTTTGCCTGGACACATTGCTACACATCTTTGACAGGCTACACATAGGCTATCATCAGCCACAATTCGCTCTCCATTAAAGGAAAGTGCCCCATAAGAACAATGGGTAACACATCGTTTACATTTCTTGCAATAATCCCTATCGATATTAACACGAAAATATGTAGGGATTGTATGACTTATTGACACTTTTTATGCACCTATAACTGATAATTTTAATTTTTCAAATGGTTTTTCAAGACCATTTCTTAAAAGACCATCTCCTAACCTCGCGATGATGGCTGTACCACTTTTCGGATGCCAGATCTCTCTAAATTTATAAGAAGAAATGTCGTCTATCATCAACCTTTTAAAACTGGCCTCTTCGCTACTTAAATAAATGGTATTTTCATCCTCTGAAATGGCCGCAACTAAAGGTCTTAATTTTTTTCTATCTGATAATCCAATCATTGTAGGTATTGTATCGTTATATCCAACTACAACGGAGAATGGTCCATTTAACATGGCAGAACGGTAAGTTGCTCTTATATTTTTAAGGGCAATTTGATGCTTCTTTTCCATTCTGTAAATCTCATCAAATAAAGGTGGGGCTAAAGCTAAACTTGCAATAGGGATTGGCATTTTATGCTTCCTAACTAATAAGTCAAATAAATATGCAATAACCTCAGTATCAGTAAATAATGTACATTTATAACCAAATGATTCTAAATATCTCATGTTCGTACCATACGAAGTTATTTCACCGTTATGGACGACTGATGTACCTAGTAAATTAAAAGGATGGGCTCCACCCCACCATCCTGGTGTATTAGTTGGAAATCGACTATGAGCCAACCACATATATGCTTTATAATCCGCAATTTTATAGTAATTAGCTATTTCGTGGGACCATCCATTACCTTTAAATACACCCATATTTTTGCCAGATGACATGATGAATGCACCGTCAAACCTCTCATTGACTTGCATAACCAAGTTAACTATTTGGTCATCCGTAGAAATACTCTTTGCCTCTTTTGGCTCATAAAACACTCTCCAAGTTATAGGTGGATGATCTACATTAGAGGGTGTTTTTGTAGGAATCGCTTCAGACTGAATTATATAGCCCGTTTCCTCTAAGTGTTTTAATACTTTTTCCTTGCTCGGGTCATTGTCAAATAAAAAATGAAGGGCATAATAATCTTTATAATCCGGATAAATCCCATATCCCGCGAACCCTGCTCCTAACCCATTTTCTCTATCATGTAAAATACACAACATGTCAATAACTTTAGTTCCATAATCCCTTTTACCATCTATGTTAATATAGCCCGAGATACCACATCCATCAAAAACTCTTTCATTTCGAAATTGCTCAGGCAAAATCGTATAATTTTTCCAATACATTTTAATTACTCCCCTCCATTTCTTCTTCTTTTTCTATCTCACTAATTAATTTTTTTAAATCATTTAGTTTTGGTTTTACGGATTCTAAACCGACTCTCTTTCTGGCTGAATGGGAAAACATTGCAACTGTTCCCATCTTTTTAAAAGATTCAAATTCTCCTTTAAATCCTTTCGTAATATACCCCTTTTTTCTTGCTAGATTTCTTAACGTTGTAAAAACATCTACTAAGCCTACTCGCATAGGGCATAACTCATAGCACACATAACAATCAAGACACATCCAAATTATAGGATCTTTTATTACCTCATCTATTTTTCCATCGAGAATTTTTCCTACTATTTTATTTGGATCAAAAGTAGTGATTTTCGCAACAGGACAATCATTATTACATGCCCCACAGGAATAGCAATTCTTTAAAAATTCCACATCAAAATATTTTTTGATCTCTTCATTTTTTTGATGGATAAGATCCACCTTCTCAAAAACACTTTCAACTTGAGTTCGATGATATTTTTCAATTATCTCTCTTATATCAATACCCAACGCTATACATAAGAGTTCGGAGTAATACAGTACAGGAATATTATATTCATAATCCAATTTTTTTAAGTCTTGTTGGAGATGATCAAATTGAATAAAACACTGAGGACAACTAACAACAATACAATCTATTCTTGCCTCTTTCATAGCTTCTAATTTTGTATGAACTTGTTCCATCCCTGAATCTGGATTATCTGCTCTGGCAAGACTCCCTCCACAGCAATCCATTTTGCGGTCATAATCAACGCTTTTTGCGCCGAGATCTTCAATTAATGTATCAAAAAAGTGGGGTTCCATTGGATCATCCATTTGAATTTTTTCGCTAGGTCTAAGAAAATGACATCCATAATGAACTGCGACACGCAAGCCAGATAAAGGGTACTCAATATTATCTTTAATCGTATCCTTCCCTAATTTGTGAAAAAATTCAACTAAATGAAAGACATCACTTTCTCCAATCACATTTAAATCAATCTTGTCAAGATAAGAATTTAATTTATCCCTAAAATGGTGGTCGGTCTTAATCTCACTTCTTATACCTTTTAGTGTCTCAAAACATCCGTTACATGGTGTTAGAATGTTTCTTCCTTCTGATTCAGCAAGGGCAAGATTTCTTGCCGCAGTCACCGCATATACTAACTCATTGGTGTTTTTAATTCCATTAGGTTCAGGACAGCAACTAAAGTTTAAATTCTCAGTAAACTGAATTCCAAAAAACTCTAATGCTTTTCTAACCGAAACTTCAATAAAGGGCAACCGATATGATATCATACAACCTGGAAAGAGTACAATGTCCTGAATTGTCAACTTACTCCTAATTTTTATATTTATATATTTATTCAGATAGTATATATTCTTGCTTATAAGTTATATTAATCTTTAATTTAAAAACTTTTTCATAAATTTTCTTATTAATAACATAATTGTTAATAAAAAATCATAATGATGAACAATGTGCAATATTAAACTTTATAACTGAAAAATGTTAAATTAAAATGTTTTACTATTATTAATAAAAGGAGCATTTTGATTTAATAATTCATATTTAGAATTTAGTATTAGTTATATTAGTTATATTCTTTTTAATTTCTTTTTATTATTTTATAAATAATTAGAGTTTAAAAAAGAGTATAAATCATTTATAAAATAAATTGATAATAAAATTAAAATTTCGGACAATTATTATTATAAGAATTATCTTAAAATGAATAGTTAAAATCACTTTTAGGTGAAAAAAGGTGTTAACTCGTGAAAAAATTATTGAAAC
>JAHQWS010000300.1 GCA_029856295.1 Promethearchaeia archaeon | reverse complement strand
CTCTGCGACTTGTTTAATGCAAAACACCTTTTAATTTTATTTATTTTTTTATTTATTATTATTAATTATAAAACTGTTTTTATATTTATATTTATTGTCCTTATTTCTTTTAAGCATTTAGACTAATTTCAATAAGTGCGATTTATAAATAAATTGATAATTAGTATGAAATTTTCTGATGATTATCAATGATAATTACACCCAAACTTATTAAATTTTATGATTTTAAAACGAAAAACCATTCCTTTTTATTGTTCCCTTAATTTTAATGCATAATTAATCTTTAATAATCATTATTAAATAAGCTTGAGTTGATTTTGAGATTATAGAAGAAGAGGATTACCTGGACTACACGGATTTCTTAGAGAATTTACGTATTTCGATAGAGAAAGTTCAGATAATTAAGGATTCCAAAGAGAAACATAAATCAATTCATCAGCTTGTAGAATTATCACTTAAAACATCGGATGAAATTTCCAGTTCTGGTGATTATTTTGAAGCGGGAGAGTTTCTTTATTCCGCTGGAGAATTATTAGAAGAACTTGATTATTCCCATGCGCTTAAATTATATAAGCAGAATATAAAATTATGGGAAAAACTAATTGCTGAGTTTACACTACAAGCAAAACTTCATGAAACCGCCGAGATTTACCTACGTATTGCCGATTTATATGAAGACAAATTTAATGACATAAAAGCAAGAAATAAGAATATCCTAAAAAGTATCGAATATTTGACCCAGGAAATCAACATTTTAACAGATTTTACTGATCCCGAAACTGGAAATTCAGATATGAGAAAATTTGCTCAAAATTATCAAAACATAGCCGAATTATATTTAAGAGTTTCTGATTTTAAGAATGCGATTGTTTTTTATGAAAATGTAATTGAACTTGCAAAATTATACAGTTATTTCGATATCTTATCTTACTCTTATCAGCAGATTGCGTCTTGTTATGAAGAGCTGGATGATTATAATAAATCTAAAGATATTATTTTGGATGGAATCGAGTATTTTTCTAATTTATTTGAAGAATTTGAAGAGAAAAACAAATATACGGCATTAGCTCAAATAAGTCAAATTTTAAAGAACTTATATAAAATCTTAGATGATGATGAGCAATTTTCCAATTATTCAAAAAAGGAAGCAGGAGCGTATATCAATCTTGCGAAAAGCCTTGAGAAAAAAGAAGAGCAATTCCAAAGCATAGCCAGATACTTTAGAGGTGCCGGTTTATGTTACCAAGAAATACATAACAATTTAATAGAATGTGCGTCTTGCTTTGTTTTAGCAGGTAATTATTCAGAAAAGGTTGAAGATTTCGCAGCAGCCGGTATTAACTTCATTGATGCTGCTAATGTATTTAAAGATCTTAATAATCTTGAAATGGCATACAAGCATTTTGTAAAAGCTGGAGATAATTACTGGAAAATTGAAGATTTAAATCCTTCAACTGAAAGTTATTTAAATGCTTATGATACTGCTATTGAAGGGAATTTGGAATTTAATCGATTTGGGATATTTAACCAAATAGTACGAGGATTAAATAAAATTGCAGAGGAAGGGCTTAAAAGCAAGCAATTTTTCACAGCCGCTACGCTAATTTTAGAAAGTATTAAGTTTTACGAGCAATTAGATATAGCAAAAGATATATTTTTGAGAGAGATGGTCAGAAATGTCTACAAATACTATTATAGAGCAGCGAATTTAAAAAAAATCGGCTATTCTCATATTGTTCATTCCTATGTGTTAGCCTCATTATCCAGTATTCTCAACGGGAAAGTAAAAAAAGCCTGGGAGATTATGTCAGAAATTGATTCTGAGGGGAAAGCAGTAAGTATATTTAAAGAAATGATAAAAATGATAATTACTTGGGTCTCCGAGGGTAAACGAGTTGAATATGAAAGTTTCCCCTATAGAATAAAGAAAATTGTTGAGGGATCTGAAGAAATTATGTATATAATTTCATTATTCAAGAGCTTTCAACCACCACCTCAGCTCCTTTCTTAGAATGTGATTAAACTATATCCTATTCAAAAAAAGCTAATTTGTTGGTTAATACTATATAATAACTATCAATTAATCTTATATTTTAATTGAAATGCTTAATAATTTGAGGATATAGAGAATTACAGTAAAGTTTAATTATTCAGAAAAAGAATATTTCTAGAATAATAAATTAAATTATTCTAACAAAAAATTTAATATAGTTTATTTAAATGGGGCTGAGATATGAAAAAATCATTAATTGTTATATTTTTAGCTACAATTATAGTATCTGGTTCAATATTTGCTTATTATTAAATTTTAAATCAGCCTAAATCTAAAAAATCAGGTGGAGATGGTGATGATGACAATGGAGATACTCTCCTCTCAAAACCTCGTGTAAATATATATGTGAACTCTTCGATCTATAGCAGTATTGATACAGATGTCCAAAAATATAAACAAAATGCCACTAATCAGGGATTTATTGTTAATGTAATTAATTGGTCTGACACAAGTGTAAAAAATCTTAAGCTAAATATAACCTACACCTATTATAGCACGAGTTTAAGTGGAGTTATATTAATTGGACAATTACCATACGCTATGGGGCGGTATTGGGATACTCCGTGGGGAAAAGCATTTGATTTTCCAACAGACATGTATTTAATGGATTTGGATGGTAATTGGACCGATTTTGATGTAAATAGTGTTTATAATATTGACCCGGTTCTAGGTTTGGAACATACCAATGGAACAGGTGATTGGGGGCCCGAAATTTGGCTTGCCCGTATTGATCCGTACTCTATATCTGCTTCTAATATACATCTTGATTCTCTTAAAGCCTTTTTCAAGCGAACCCGTGAACTTAGAAACGGAACAATAACACGACCTCATAAAGCAATGCTTTATATTGATGATACTTGGTCTCATCTTGATTGGGAATCGCCTTTTACAGCTTATACAGCCGCGCAACGAGATACATATAGAATTAATTCATTAACTAACTCAACTAATTATATGAATAATTTAACTCTTGATAGTTATGAACTTGTACATCTTTGGGTACATTCTTATACAGATAAACACGAATGGGGACCTGGTGGGAGTGAAGGATATACAACCTTTAATGATATTTCTACAAATAATACCGTTCCATTGTTTTATATGATGTATGCGTGTTCCATCTATAATCATACGGTTGCAGATAATATTGCCACTCATTATCTTTTCACAGGGGGATCAACATTGACAGTTGTAGCAAGTGCGAGAACAGGTGGTGTGGATTTATATAAAACATTTTATGATGCTTTGAACCAAGGTAAAACATTTGGAGAAGGATTTTATGAATGGCTCCAGAACTCTGAGATTGAGACACTCAATAAAGAACCATTATATTACGGTATGACAATTCTTGGAGACCCTCTAGCAACAATCCATATGACATAATTTAATCCAATTATCATATATTTTCACAATTTTTTTTTAATATTAAACCTAATATAAGCTACAATTCATTTTTTTAATAAATATGAAGATTTTACTAAATTTTGATTTAGATTTCACGTTAATTGATAATAGAGAAGGTATTGTGAATTCATTTAATTATGTGTTAAAGAAAAACAATATTGCTGCTGTAGAAAAAGTGATAATTGATAAAATGATAGATGTTTTTCTAAATAAATCCTCCCCAATTTTTATTAAATCAGATAATTTTCGTTAAAGGTAATAAATTGGAAAATCTCAGCATTTATAAAAATTAAACAAGTACGATCTTTACTTTTTTGTTAAGTGGTTTTCTACAAAAAAGTAAATATCTTTATATAGTCAACTTACTTTTTTAAAATATAATCCAATTTAACAAAAAAGTGAATATTTTAAAATACATAATAAAAAAAGAATTTCAAGTATAATTTTAATAAGCTTTTTAATTATCTGTGGAACGTTTGCTCAGATTACTTTATTAGCTCCATCCATTCAAACCGCTAATAATCCCTCTGATATTTCAGAAGAAAATAGTTTAGACACGCCCCAAACTTCTGATGTGAGTGGTTCTTATGATTTAGGTGATGGAAATACAATGGATATTGATGCGGTGGACAACACTACAACTACAACCTTTAATAACAACATCGATGGAGAGTATGTTACGATTAAATCCGAAAAAAATGATACTGCTACCTCTACTTTATTTAACGATACTATGCTAATGACAACAGATCGCGAAGGATCTTATCAATTGGAGAATATTAAGACTAAAGATTCAATGCAAATTTCTAATCAATACCAATTAGATATATGGACTAGCACTGAAATTCACAGCAATGCGACTTTCGATGATGTAGAAAATGACTTAGACTCGTTCTATTATGAAGTCAAGGATGCAAGTGTCCCTGGAGGAGGATTTTTTAATATGTCGTATCTAAAAGATGATCCGGACGGCTATGATATTAACGTGTTAAATGGGTATCCTACAGGATATATGAATGCTCATTTAAATTACGAGAACGGCACTAACGAGTTTAAATGGTATGATACAACTCATAACCCATATGTTACTAGTGAATATACTATAAATGTATCCGGCGTATGGCGTGATAATACGCAAGTTATTGATTGGACAAATCCCGATCTCCAAACTTATGGCTATAATCTTACAATCTTTAATCCCTTCCCCCCTCCTGGGCCGTGGGTGCCTATATATCAAATTAATATTACCAAGTACTATGAAACTGTCATAATCCACTATTATGGTGGAGATCTGGCGGATCCTGGTGATTTATATGAATTAGTATTTAGAAAAACATTTCAAGATCTTATTGTTATGGACTGGAACGGTCAAAATATCTTATGGCAATGGAAACAGATGCTAATATCGGTGTCAGTTCCAATGTGGAATGAAGAGGGTGAAAAAGACTTTTTCTTTGCCGAGTTTCATCTATGGAATATAAATGATTTAATTTATATAGTTCTTGGGGCACATACTAACCTGGACCTCGCATTTTATAGAGTATGGAATCAACTCGTATTAGATGGTATTACATATGTGATGAATTATTATGTGCCTGATTACCTCCATTTTGGCATCGGAACCATTTGGGAAAAATGGGGTATTGGGATTGAGATCATATTCGATCTTTTGCAAAATACTTATCTAGGCTACAAAGTAGAAATACGATATACTTACTATGAATATGTATATTTAGTGCCAACGCTATTCTTACCGAATTTTCTAACGATTACCATCATAGAATCGGTCTATACAGATACATGGTTTTATATAACAATACGCGTTTCAAATTTCATGGGATATTCCGGCCCTGGAGCCACGATTACAGGGACTTGGGATGGCGATGATATCGGCAGTGTAGACGATAACGATGATGGCACCTATAATTTCACATTACCGGCAAAATTCGTACTGTCTGGAGGAGATCCGCTATGGCTCAATTTAACTGCCAGCGGCGTTGGTTATGCTAATGGAATTTTAAATACAGGGATAGCAGTAGAACCACCACCTATAATTCCACCTCCCCCGCCTAAGCAGCTAAAAATCAACATCGTAGAATCTATTTATTTAGATGATTCCTTTAATTTCGTAGTAGAGGTTACAAATTGTTCGGGAGATCTGGAAACAGGTACTGGCTTTTCAGGAAATTGGAATGATATTACTCTTACTGGAGCTAATATCACTGATAACCCTGATGGAACCTTTGACTTGGCAGTAACACCTGTATACGTTTCCGGAGGCGGCGATCCTATATGGCTTAATTTAACCGCAACCAAATCAGGGTATGACGACGGTGTACTAAATACTGAAATTGCCGTAGAACCTTTTTACACGACTGATCCACCCCCTCTTCCTAGACAGTTAATAATCAAAATCGTAGAATCTATTTATTTAGATGATTCCTTTAATTTCTTAGTAGAGGTTACAAATTGTTCGGGAGATCTGGAAACGGGAACTACTTTTTCGGGAAAATGGAACGGTATTGATCTAACATCAGCAAATATTACTGATAAAGGAGATGGAACGTTTGACTTAACTCTAACACCAATATTTGTTCCTAGAGGTGGCGTTCCTATATGGCTTAATTTAACAGCAACCAAAACAGCATATTTCGAAGGAGAACTAAAAACTGAAATTGCCGTACAACCTTATCCAAGACAATTAAAGATCAATATCATTAATTCTGTCTATACTCCTGAATGGTTTAATTTAACAGTGGCAGTCACAAATTGTACGGGAGATCTGGTAAAAGATGCTATTCTTTCAGGAACTTGGAATGGCACTCTCATACAATTAGCTAATATTACTGATAACGGTGATGGAACTTTTAATATAACATTAGATGCAATATTAGTTTCACCAGATGATCCCGGCATTGTTCTCAGTTTAACAGCAACAAAAGGCCCCTATACAGACGGAATACTCGACACAACACTAAAAGTAGATCCAGAAGCTGTTTCAAAAATCTCACCCCCTCCCCCCGATGGAGATGGAGATGGTGGCGGTGGCGGTGGCGGTAAAAAACAACCGGAAGCTCTACCTTTATATCTATTTTTAATAGGGATTGCAGCTGCCATTGCGATAATTTCTATAGTGCTAATCATAATCAAGAAAAGAGCAACTAGATGAGATCAAATTATAATAAAAAACTCTAAAATTTAAATTTTCTTTTTTTTTTAACTATTTTCTTTTTAAAAATTGCTTAAAATAATTAACCATTATGTAATATAGAAATTTTCTATGAAATTGAACGATAATATTGTAATAAGTTTTGATTTGGATTTTACTCTTATCGATAATAGGGTAGGGATTATTAACTCATTTAATTATGCGCTAAAAAAGTATCATCTTCCTCAGCTTGATAAGACAGAAATTGAGAAAATGATAGGCACCCCTTTGGATATAATGTTTGCTAAGGTTACTGATTTAGATACAACACCATTATGTTCAGCATTCAGAGAATATTATGTATCTGAGGGCATTTTCCAAGTCAAAGTATTTCCAGGAGTGAAAGATTTACTTCCAGAGTTACACAAATGGTTTACTTTAGGGGTAATTACATCGAAAAAGGAAGAGATCGCGATAAAACTATTACGGTTTCTAAATATTGCCGGGTATTTTGACTTTATTTTAGGAGAAACTGACCAGAGAAAAAGTAAATCGGACCCAAAATTAATTCAATATTTACTCAAAAAATATAATGAATATCAATTTGTTATTATAGGAGATCATCCTAATGACAAAGAGTTAGCTGAGAGTTTAGAATGTCCTTTTATTGGAGTGCTCACTGGCATGCATTCTAGTAAAGATTTAAAATCTAATAGGAAGAAAGTTAAAAGTTTAATCCTAAATAATGTTTCTGAGATAACAAGGCACACAATCTATTCTCTTTTTTGATATAACTCTCTTAGATCAAAACCTATAATTGTGATCAGTAAAAAATAAAAAAAGAAAAAGGCTTGTTTATTCCTTCAAGTCTTCGTATTGTTCCATGAATTCTTCAGGTTTCCATAGGGTGTCCATGTATTTTGTAATACCTGAACTATCTCTTGGACCTACTACAACCCAGGCATCTGCCTCATCTTCGAGGGCACCACTTAATCGGGCTGCCATACCCGGGAGAATTAATATTCGATGGTCCACCTTATCAAATGCTTTAAATTCCTTTACAGCTTCAGCTATTGAACCCGCATTGAATTGACCACCAGCTACTGCTGATTCTATTCCAATTCCTTCGCTATCCACTACTAAAAGCCAGCTATCAATATTTCCACTTTTAAGATCTTGTTCAACGGGAATTTTTGTCATACGATAATTTGAAGTGACAAATATAGGTGCCATGGGTCCAGGTTCTCCAACCTGATATATTCCGGCATCAACAGCAGGATAAACTCTCGGATCAGCAAATACAGTTTGTCTCATTGTCATTAAAGCTAATAAAGCCCAGATATCTTCTTTTTTCTGTCCTGTATGAAGGACTATTAAAGAAGTATCGACTGCAATCATCATTGCACCCATAATAATTTCTTGATATTTGTGCATCCATGATTCATCTTTATCACCTATTTCGACTTGACTCCAGTACGCAGCTGGAACTCCCATTATAGGCCAGCCAGCATTAACATCCTCCTTATTAATTGCGACAGTTCTTACTTTTATGATATTATCATATGTTACTGCTAAATTACCTGGGCCAAAAAGTGTTCCCGTATCTAAGACTAGTTCTTTAACACCTAATTTTTGTAAAGTAGCGCTCAATGACATTAACTCATCTATATCTGTTGAGGTTGCCACCATCGGTAAATTATTTTGAACGGCAAATGTTCCAATTTGTTCCCAGGAATCTTTTGTTGCAGCATACAGTAGTGGTCTCTTATCCTTTATTTCTCCAGCGGCAGCTAATAGTATTTCAGGATTAAAACAGCAGAGCATCACAGGAAGGTTTGATACTTCTCCGATTTTTTTTGCTGCAGCTTTGAATTTATCAGTATCTCCTGATACACATCTCAGTGCGATACCATTAATTTTTAATACATCACCAATTCTTTCAATCGTTAAATCTGTCAGATATTTAACTGTTTCTACTAATTCGGATTCGGCTAAGTCATCAGGAACTTCAACAAAAATAGCAGTTTCATTGTAATAAGTGAGTTGGTGTCGCATTAATACTTCTTCGCCACCGATAACAATTTCTCTTTCTCCTACACCAAGTCTGACAGGTTTTTGGGGAGGTGTAGTGATCTCAATCAATTTATTACGATTTTTAGCTTGCTTCGGGTCCTGCATTAAATGAGTGCAGTCTTGGACTCTTACATTTCTTTCTAGTAAATCGGTACTGAATGCCATGCATGTTTCTCGCCCACAATCTTTGCAATTGCTTTTGTCAAGCAAGGCATATACGTCTAAAGGACTAGCTCTTCCCATTTTATTTTCTCCAACGGATTTATAATTTTTAATTCATTTTTAATAAGTTGCATTTATATTGAGTTAATTCTAATCCACTTATTTTTATTTTGTTATTTTAAATAATATGTTTAGAATAATAATTAATTGAAATTAAAAGTTATTTTTTTCACATTTCCAAGTAATTTTTCCAATAGAATATATTAAGAAAAGGAAAAATAAATTGAATAAGATGTCTTGAAATTGCAAATACAGTTAGAATTATAAAAGATAAATTTCAGTGAATAAAAAACATCAGCAAATATTAATTCAATAATCTTTAAAAATTTAAAATCCTTTCCAGAATTTTTTTATGGGGTCTTCCAAGGTATCCTCAATTTGCTTTTCAAATCCTTCAAAAACGCTTACATCACAATCCCAGTTCTCAAACCATTTATCTGAAAATTTGGATTGAAATCTAGATACTACTTTTTCTAATTCCGTAGTAACTTTTTTTTCTTTCGCTTTTTTTGCAGATGAGGCTACAAATATGTAATTTTTCGTTTTCTTAAGGATAAATCTTTTATCTGAGAGCTCGAAATTTGATAACCCTCCTTCGGCGAGTTTTTCTGCAAACATGTTAAGTGCACTCATTAAAGCCCCAAAGAGCTGAGATTTCATTTGAGCTTCAAAAAGTCGGTTAAATAACACAGTTCCCGAGTGTGTGAGTATCCAAATGTCTTGTATGACTTTCAATTTTTATTTCTCGTGAAGAATTCAAACGAATTTTAAATCTACTTCTTATGATCCCTAGTATACTTCTTATACTATTTAAATCTATTTTAGTCAATAAATATAAATATAACAAAATTGAATTTGATAAAATAAAAAAATAGATTATTAAGAAATAAATTATATAAATTTGATCTGTATAAAATTAAAAAAATCATTTAATAATAAGAAATGATCATATCAAAGTTTTTAAATTCGAAATCAGTTATTATTTAAAAAAATTTTTCTTATCCTATTAGGAAGAATAAAACCCCCATATAATGCAATTGATGCTAAAATAAGTATAGTCCTAGCTAATGTCAACAATATAATAGAGGTCGCACTTAATATGTCTAAAATGGATCCCACAACAAATGAACAGAGAGCAAGAAGTATTAATTTTCCTTTTAATTTAGTTTCTGGATTATCAGAATTGAGACATACTTTTGCAAATAAACTACCTGTTACTAATGCAACAGTTAAAATAGTGAGATAGTAAAGGCTAATAAATATTCCATAATTAACATCTACACTACCACTAATTTCTCCTACTACTGACGGATCTGTTAAAAGAAAATAGAATAAAAAGATTTCAAAGAAAAGCCCGTGTATAATAAATATTATATAAATTTCTTTTTTTCTTTTATAATTTAATAAATCATTAAATGCCACTAGCCATAATAATGTAGTGATTGGAAGGAAAATATTACCTACCAGTAAAATGATTTCAAGTCTTATGTAAGATCCTGTAATTATTAGAGAAAGAAATAAAATTGTGGAGGGCCACAAGGTTCCGTCAATAATATAAATACTAATCCAATTAAAAGGTACTCTCTTCGCCCATATTCAAAATATTTAGAAATTACCCTTAGCCCAATGAAAATCGCAATAATCAATCCAATTAGACTAAATATAAAATTTAAAACTTCAATAATCGTTAATTCCATGAGTTTGACTTTAAATCAATTAAATTTATTTATATGTGTATTTTTAGAAGGAATTCACTTCAAAACTATAGCTAAATTACTACTGATCATAATCAAGAAAAAACTTATATTTAAATCAATGTGATATCTCTTCAGATTAAAGGATACAAATTGGTCTTATTGATTTGTTTTTAAACTCTTAACTAAAAAAAAAAGTAAATCCACGAATTTCAAAAAGAATAAAATATTTCTATTTTTTTCTTTCATAATGCCACACAGTCAAGAAGACTTCAAAAAATTTGATTCGGTGTTTCATCCAAAACATATCGCATTCATAGGAGCTTCTGAAAGCTCAAGATTTGGAGCTATGTTGTATTTACCAGCGTTTAAGGATTCTAAATTTTCAGATACATTTTACCCCATTAACCCAAAACATGAGAAAGTATTGGACTGGAAATGTTATCCCTCCGTGCTTGATGTACCTTATCCTATAGATATGGCTTATATATCTTTAAAAATTAACGCCATTCCAAAAGTTCTTAAAGAGTGCGTTGAAAAACAAATTCAATGGGTAATAATTTTTGCTTCTGGATTTTCAGAAACGGGCGATCCTGAAAGCGCACAGAAAGAACAGGAACTTCAGGAAATAATTAAAGGATCAAATACCAGAGTGATTGGTCCCAATTGTTTAGGTCCATTTAATACCGAAAATGGGATCTCATTTTCATTTAATTCTCCAAATGTGACTCCCGGAAACGTTTCTTTCATGTCGCAATCTGGTGGACATCTAACACAATTATTGGATGTCGGGTTTAAGCGTGACCTTAGATTTAAGTATGGGGTTTCATTTGGAAATCAAATAGATTTGAATGCTTTAGATTTTTTAAGACATTATCACTTAGATCCGAAGACTAAAGTGATTGCAGCATACTTGGAATCATTTGGGTCAGCAAATGGTCATGATTTTTTTGAAGAGTTAAAAGAAACTACTAAGACAAATCCGGTTATTATATGGAAAGGAGGACACACAAAAGACGGCTCTCGCGCAGCTTTTTCACATACAGGAGCTATTGCATCAGATTTAAAATTATGGAAAGCAATGGCTAAGCAAACTGGAGCAGTCTTAGTCAAAGATAATGAAGAATTTTGGAATACTATTAAGACTTTTGAAATACTATTTCCCAAACACATACCTAACGGAAGAAATGTCGGAATAATAACCCCCGGAGGTGGCTCCTCAGTTAACATGACTGATTTATTTGCCTATCATAATCTTAACGTGCCCGAACTAACTCTCAATTCTCAAGAAAAACTTACTAAAATTTTACCTAGAGAAAATGTAAATGTCAAAAATCCCGTGGACTTAGGAGCACCGGGATTTATATTAGAGATTTTTGCTTCCTGTATTGAAATTGCCGTTGAAGATCCAAACATCGATATTATAGTTATCCCTCTATGGCCAGATCATTTATATAACTATATAATTAAGAGAATGATACAAATTCAACAAACTACTTTGAAACCATTTTTATTTTGCTTACCCTCGATTGCTGACTCCTTTGATTTGGCAAAAAGATTTAAAAAAGTAAAGAAATTATTAACTAAACACAGACAGCTTTATTTCTTGTCTTTAAAGGAAGCTGCTAACAGTATCTCTCTATTCTGTGATTATGCTGATTTTTTAAAATCTCATAATATTCATATTTCTAATAGTTAACTTATCTCACTAATTTTAATTATTTTCCTCATATTATTCTATTGAGGTTTCTTTTTACCGATAAATTAGCTAAAGTATTAATTAAGGAATCATAGAAACCATTAATTAATTTTATTTTTTTTCCTATTTTATAATATTAATATCATGGTCAAAATATTATCAATTTGAAAATCTAATACTTGAACATAAAAAAAAGAGAAAATTAAAATGACTGGAGACTTTAAGTGGAAATTTCCATATCCATCCCGAAGAATGCCAATTTGTGCTAAAAATATTGTGGCTACGTCTCAACCTCTTGCCTCACAAGCAGGATTGCAAATGTTACTCAAAGGTGGAAATGCTGTTGATGCAATAATCGCAACTGCAATTACTTTAACAGTCGTAGAACCTACAAGTAATGGCATTGGGAGCGATGCTTTCGCTATTTTATGGGATGGTAAAAAACTTAATGGACTTAATGCTTCGGGTAGATCTCCTGCAGCATGGACACCAGAGTATTTTTCAAAATATAAAAAAATGCCTCTATTCGGATGGGATACAGTTACAGTTCCAGGAGCCGTTTCAGCTTGGGTCGAATTATGGAAAAAGTATGGACAGCTTTCTTTCAAAGAATTATTTGAACCAGCCATCGACTACGCTAGAAATGGGTATTTAGTTTCTCCTATTACGGGAGATGTATGGAATCCCTTATCTAGAGTATTTAAAAAATATCCCGGATATTGTGAAGCTTTTCTACGAAACGGGAAACCTCCTAAGCCAGGTGAAATATTTAAATTTCCGGCTCAAGCACGCAGTTTGGAATTAATCGCAGAGACTGAAGGTCATGCTTTTTATCATGGAGAATTAGCAAAAAAAATTGTTGATTATGCCAAAGAGACGGGTGGAACAATGATGCTTGAAGATCTTGAAAACCATAGCCCTACATGGGTCGAACCTATAAAAATTGAATATAAAGGCGTCGAATTGCATGAAATTCCTCCAAATGGTCAAGGATTAGCTGCTTTAATTATGCTCGGTATACTTAAAAATTTTGATATTAGTTCCTTTGAGCCCGACTCTGTGGATTCTATACATCTTCAATTGGAAGCCATGAAATTAGCGTTTGCCGATGCACACCGTTATATTTCCGATCCCTCAACCCTTGAATTCGATCCAAAATATCTACTTCAACCAGATTATTTGAAAGAGAGGGCAAATCTAATCGATAGTCAAAAAGCCCAAATATATGAATATGGCCTACCAAAACTTGGAGACACAGTCTATTTAACTGCTGCTGATGAAAATGGCATGATGGTTTCATACATTCAATCCAATTACTTCGGTTTTGGATCCGGAATTGTCATACCTGGTACAGGCATAAGTCTCCAAAATAGAGGCGCGGGTTTTGTCTTAGAAGAATCTCATCCCAATCAAGTCGGGCCGAATAAAAGACCTTATCATACCATAATACCTGCCTTTGTTACCAGAAATCGTGAGCCATTAATGAGCTACGGGGTCATGGGAGGAGACTTTCAGCCGATGGGACATGCGCAGATGATGATTCGCATATTTGAATACAAACAAAATCCACAAGCGGCGAATGACGCTCCCCGTTGGCAAGTTAAGGATGGTCTTGACGTAATTGTAGAATCAGAGTTCAATAAACAAGCCGTGAAAGCTCTTAGTGAGAAAGGACATAAGGTTTCAACAAGTCATTTTGTTGAATTTGGAGGTTCTCAAATGATATACAAAGTTGAAGGGGGCTATGTTGCCTCATCAGATCCGAGAAAGGATGGACAAGCAGTTGGATTTTAAATAAATAAAAGAGATGTATTAGAATTAGACAAACTTTTTTTTAAAAATCCAAAAATAAAAAAAAAGAAATTATAAAATTGAAAGTTTAAAATAATTATGGAAGCGTTACTTCATTTGTATCTTCATTTAGATTAATTATACCTTTTATAGCCATCTGTTTTATGGTCCTGACCGCCATAATAGGGGGAACATCAAGTTGTTTTTTCAATTCATCCAAATTCGCCGAACCCTTTCCCATAATTGTTGCTAATATATCTACCTCATGAATTTCCTCATCAGAATTTTCCATTAGAAAAGAAGCGAAGAAGCTCATTTGTTTTGATTCGTTGATCTTTTTATCCAATTCTGCCATTTTATTAGCATAATCTGCTTTCAAATCGCTTTCTCTTGATTCGTTATCGACTTTTTTCTGATCTAAAGTAGTTTTTTCCGATTCTTTTGCGGTAATTTGTTCATTTATGGAATCCAATTTAGAAGTCAATGTTTCTAGTTCAAATTGAGGTTTTTTCAAGTCGTTTGTTGTTGTTTCAAAGGTAGTGGTGAGTTCCGTTATTTTTGAAGTTAATTCATCTTTTGTGGCCTTAAGGGCTTCAAGTTTTTTATCCAATCCCTCAGACTCTGTTCTTAGACTGGTTATTTCTGAGTTCTGCTCGTTTATTTTCTCTAATAGTTTTTCGTTTTCCGCTTGTACTGTTTTCATGCTTTTCCATGTATTGCTTAAATTCTGAACAATATCTTCGCCGTGTTTATTTAATAGCTGGTGGTAAGTATCAAATTGGGTTTCAAATTGTTCTATTAAAGCTAATATATCTTTTGCGCTCATAAGATATCAATCTCCCCCTTTAATGATACCGTCCCGGCGGCCTCATCATATTCGATAGGGCCATTCTGTTCAATTATTTTCTTCAAAATCTTTTTAGCAGTAGCCTCTTTCATATCAATTGCCAAAAGTATATTTCTCAGTTCTAAAGTCGTGTCTTTCTGTAAAGACATAATAAATTGTAGAAGCTGAGAAGAAATGTATTTAGATTTTATTAACGCTTTCATTGCAGCAACTCTATTTATATAAGAGTTTGCAAATTTTTCTTTCTTCTCAAATTCAGCTTTTAACTGCTCTTCAATTTGTTTCATTTTTTCATCGAATTCATCCTGAAGGGTCGACAATTCTAGAATTCTGTCTTTTAATTCCGCCAATCGTTGGCTGCGGTTTTCTAATTCTTCTTTTTTTGCTTTAATTTTCTCCTGCGTCTCATTCAATTCATTTTGAACTTTTTGAATCTTGTCCAACAAGTCTTGGCGTTGTTTGGATAATTGACTATTTTCCTCATCAAATTTTATGATATCTCTGTTATTCTGCGAAATCTTATTTTTTAGGGAATTTATTTCATCGTCATTTGATTCAATGGTTTTTATATTACTGTTTTTTTCATTTTCAAACTGTTCTATCAAGTTTAATAAATTCGTAGGATGTTCCTTTAGTTTTGGTACTGATTCAGAGTTTATCCCGGTTATTTCTTCGATTGTAGTAATTATTTTCTTTAAGGATGTTTTCGCGTCGGTTATTTCACTCATGGTATTAACTCCTTTAAAATTTTCTTTAAACCTTTAATCTTAATTATTTAATTTAAATCTTCTTAATTTGATTAAAATGGACCTGATAATTAAAATGAAAAAAAAAATAAGGTTTTAAAAAGTTCTTTGAATTCTGATTATAAATTATAATTTAAAGCGTGCGATAATTATAAATCTAACATAAAGAATAATTGATATGAGAACAAGTAAAATTATACAGAGTAATAAATATGGCGGAAGATTTCCAAAAAAAAGAAATCGAAGAGTTAGAGTCAGAATTAGAGTTAAAAAATAAAGAAATCTCTAATCATCTCGACAGAATAGAATATCTTGAAGATATGATTATGGAAATAGAAGAAGATCTATCTAAAAAAACTAAAAAAAGCGAAGTTCCATTATTAAAATTTCAAATAAAGGAAAAGG
>JAHQWS010000299.1 GCA_029856295.1 Promethearchaeia archaeon | reverse complement strand
GAAAAAAAAACAATAAAAATAGCTCAAAAATATAATATTAGGATAATTGGACCTAATTGTATCGGAGTCTATAATCCGAGTTCAAATTTGTATTTTGCTTATGATCAATCGAAAAAGGCGGGTAACTTTGGTGGTGTGTTCCAATCTGGAGGAAACGCCCAAAATATTGCTCAGCTTGCAGTCTCTTATGGCCTTTATATATCTAAATTTCTCTCAATAGGCAATTCGTTAGATTTATCCCCTTCTGATTTTCTAAAATATTTTTTAAGGGATGACCATACCAAAATTATTGGACTTTATCTTGAGAATCTAAGATCTGTTGATCATGGTCGTGAGTTTATGGAAGTGGCAAAAAGATGCAATTTAAATCGAAAGCCTGTTATCTTATGGAGAGCTGGATATGGTGAAGCAACGAAAAAAGCAATACTTTCTCATACAGGAGGTTTAGCTGGCAATAATGAAATTTGGAATGCTGTTGCCAAACAAACTGGGTGTTCTTTAATTAACAGTAGTCAAGCATTAGCTGCATTAGCAAGTGCCTTTAATTTAACCCGTTTACCTGCTTCTCGTAATATCGGCGTGATCGGCATCGGTGGCGGATCGACCATTGAAGCAGTGGATATTCTTGAAGATTATAATTTGCAAATACCCCCATTGACCGAAAAGTCAATTAAAAAAATGAGGAGATTTATTCCCGATGTAAATACAAACCTTAGCAATCCAATCGATCTCGGCGGATCCGGTGTGCGACCTGATAACTATTATAGATGCTTACTAGCTTTAGATAGAGATCCAAATATTTCAGCTATCGTTTTCATAAAAGATCCTGAAAGATTTGGAGGATTCTCGGAAATCTTAGAAGAGATGGGCTTTAAAGATCTTGATTTAAATCGAGAATTTATAAGATATATATCTAAAGCTAAAACAGTATGTACAAAACCTATATTTTGTGTTATGTTGAAAATCAATGAAGGTTTTGAAGAATATAAAAGTCGATATAAATTTAAGTTAAAACTTTTAAATCGAAACGTTCCTGTATTCGAATCCTTAAATTTGACGGGTGAAGTATTAGATAAGATGAATGTCTATCGGGAATTTCTTCAAAAACATGGTATGTTTCCTAAATCTTAATCTTATATATTCTATTTTTCTAAATGATTTACTTCTATCGGTTTCCCAGGACTACCTTGATAATAAAATTTGTTAGGCTTGCCTCTCCAGCTTTTATGCAGAACAGTATTTGGAAAAACTACGTTATTTTCTTTAGTTAGAACTCCAGGACCTGCAATAATTCCAGGATAAAGAGTTGTGTTTTTATCCAATTTAATCTCTACCATTGTAATTTTACCAAAAATTGTATTCACTGCATGACTGGATAATGCTGTGGTTGGATAAATAAACACATCGTCACCAAGATCGGTAAATTCTAATCCTACATAACCATCGCAATAGATCACATTTTTTCCTATTTTATTATGACCAATCTTTCTAAGTGTTCTATTAACTAACCACGGAAAAAGTGACTTAGAAGTTAACCACATAGGATATTTGATTATAAAGCCTCGTTTATGATAATACTTCATCATTTTGCTCTCCTCACTATTTACATCGTCTAAAACTCTCTTGAAAACACCTTCTTTTGGTGGTGATTTTTTATGCCACCTTCTGGCCCAAAACGCAGCAAACTCGATAAGTATCATTAAATAAACGTAATATAAGAATAGAAAAACTCCCGGTAATAATAGCAAGTGGAATATTAGCGGAACTGAAAATGTAATTATAAAGAAATATTCAAATAATAAGAATAGCCCTAAACATACATATAATGGGATTATAAAGCTAAGGATGTTTATTTTAAAAAAATCTAAAGCAGGTAATTCTACAGTCTTTTTCTCTTCTTGTTCATTGCTACTTGAATTTCCTTTATTCTCAATAGCATTTTTCTTTTCTTCCATATTATATTTATTGAATATTTAGTATAAAAATATGATATCTTTAACTCAGAAATTTGGTATTTCTAACTTTCAGACTAAAAATTAGGCTATGAATCTTTTTTTATTAATACTTAGTTTAACACATATAATAGATTAAAATTTTTCATTAAGATTAGTTATATCATTCTCATTATAAAGAAAGCATATCCATAGTAATCCGAATATTTCCGATATATTTCGATTTCTAAATAAAATTCGTCAAGCAAGTTAAGCTTCTCCTCGTCATCTTGATATTTTTTGCGTAATTTTTTAATTCTTTTCTCTAAAGGAATATAAAAATTATTCCACCAACTAGATTCAGGAAGTTTAAAATGAGATATAAGATCTAACCCATGGGAAGTTATTATTTTTATATTTTCCTCCACATTTTTCATAGCGGGATACACTTGAAAAAAATCATTGATCTCTTGCGGGATGTTTTCTTTAAACCAACATAGTTCTGAAAAAACGAGGTATCCCTTTTCTTTTAGAAAAGGTTGCCAATCAACCAGAGCTTTTTCAAATCCATAGATATAGGCAGCACCTTCTGACCAGATTACATCAAAAGTATTAGAGTCAAATTTCATTTCTAACATAGATAGATTTATCGTACTTACATGATGAGATAAGTTTTGAATTTTTATCTGGTTCTCTAATTTATCAAGATAAGGTTGATGATTATCTAATGCTAAAATTTTACCATCTGTTAATCTTGCTAGTTCTAATGTCTGCATACCTGTACCACATCCAGCATCTAAAATATATGGATTAGAAGGTAAATCTTCCAAATAAGAAAATGCTTCTCTTGTAGACTCATTATCACCGGGGCCTAGTCTTGGTAAATCACTACTAAACACTTCATATAACATTTCCACGTTTTATCACTTTTTTCTATCTTTTTTTATTTATTAAGCAAAACTCTTAAACCTTAGGCGGTAATTTGAAAACAACCTCGGTAAAATCACCCATTGCCTTAGAATATGGTCTAAGTCGGAAGCAATAACTATATGGGATATTTTTTCTTAATTTAAATTCGCTATGAAGCATAGCAAAAGCAGGAATATCACCTCCGACACCCTGCTGGTTATAATCTATATTAAGAGTAATTATATCGTGACGAGGTAATTCATGATTATGGTTGGCTCTCTCTAAATCCTCCATAGTATACGGCCATGCGCTCACATTAAGTAATGTTCCTCCGATGTCTGAGATTAATAAGCCAAAGCCATTCTTATTAATCATAGAAATCCATCGAATGTCACTTCTATTTCCATTTTCTTGTGGTCTGATATATGGATGTATTAAATTTTCAACAAAATTCGAATAGATACCTATAGCGGCTCCTTGTTTCCTGTCAAGCATCGTTTCATGCGGACCTTTGCCGTACCAGGTCATTTTATTAAATTCTGCAGGGATAGACATCTGCATACCAAACCGTATCATATTTTTATTGGGTGTAAAATTACTTTCGATAAAGATATCTCCAATAGCGTAAATAGTATAATTTATCGTAAGATTTTTTTCAGCATTTGGTACGCTAAATTCAACTCGTATACGCTTAACGTGAGGATTCAGATCTAATACGGCAAAATCTACTATCTCCCTCTCTATACCGGCATTTCTCCAACTCATATCAATGGTAGGAATATCACTGGCAAAGTCTTCTAAATCTTCGTCAAAATTTCCTAAGTCATTATCAATTGGAGCCCTCCAAAAGTTAGGAACAAGTGGAGAGGAGATTAATTTTGTTCCTTCGAAGACAAAAGACTCAATAACTCCACTTTTCTTCCCTATGATAACTTCAAAATTGTTTCCTTCTAAAGTGATAGAGTTATGTGTATATCTTAATGCTATATCAGGATGGTCTTGTATATCCTCATAAGCCATGTTTGGGATTTCAACTGGTATTTTAAATTGATCCCAAGCGATAATATGTCCTTTTTCAGCCCAAAGCATGTTTTCAGAGAGTATTGATGTAATCTTCACATGATACTCTGTATTAGGTTTTAGCTCAGGCAGTGTGAAAGGAATTTCAATCTCTTTTTGGTTATCTGGTCCTAACCAAAAATTCTTTAATTTATCCTTTTTGATTAATACACCATTAGCCGTTAATTCCCAAAAAACCTCAACAAAATCAAGAGCTACAAATTGATAGTTATTATAAATTTTTGCTCTACCATTTATCAAATCAGTGGGCTCTATATTAATGTTTTGATAAACTTTCTTCACTTCATAAAGAGCGGGATTAGCTTTACGATCGGGCATGACAATCCCATTAATACAGAAGTTTTTATCATTAGGCTTATCACCAAAATCCCCACCATATGCCCAATATTCTTTTCCATCGTCAGAAGTTTTACGGAGTCCTTGATCAACATAATCCCAGATAAATCCTCCTATACAATTTTTACGCTTTTTAAACACATCCATGAATTTTTGAAAATTTCCCAGGCTGTTCCCCATCGCATGAGCATATTCGCATAATACATGAGGACTTTTTTCTCCCTTTTTGAAATGTTGAGCAGCAGCTCTATCAAGTTTTTTCGGCGAATAATACATATAGCTAATAATATCGGTTATTTCATGACCATAATCTCCTTCATAGTGAATGGGTCTCGTAGCATCTATTTCAAGAGCAGCAGTTTTCATTTTTTTAAAATTATCCCCAAAACCCGCTTCATTACCGAGAGACCATATAATTATGCTAGGATGGTTTTTGTCTCTTTCAACCATGCTAACCATACGATCCACACAAGCTTCTGTCCAGTTAGGATCGCTTCCGGGTAAAACGTCCCTTAGCCCATGGGATTCTAAATTAGCCTCGTCAAGGATATAAATTCCATATTCATCGCAGAGTTCATAAAATCTAGGATTATTTGGATAATGGCTAGTCCTTACGGAGTTGATATTATTTTGTTTAAAGATTTTAATATCTTGTAGCATTCCGCTTAGGGAAACACTACGACCATGATCGGGATCATGCTCATGGCGATTTACCCCTTTCAAAATAGTTGATTTCCCGTTAATATATATTCCGCCGTCATCTTTGATTTCAACAACCCGAAATCCAAATTTACATTGTTCTACCTCTATCACATGATCATCGGAATTTTTTAAGATCAATATTAGATCATATAGGTTAGGTATTTCATCAGACCATTTTTCTGGATTTTGAATATTACTTTGTAGCTCAATAACTGTTTCTGAGAAAGAATCAACATCAAAAGCTTTTTCCATTAAGATTTCAGAACCTATAAATTTCTGTTCTTTGTTTAATAATGAAATTTCAACTTTGTATTGAGATACATTATCTTTACCGTAATTTCGAATTTTTGCTCTTACATTTAAAATCGCGTCTTTATATGCTCCATCAAGGTCACAACGAGCGAAAAAATCTCGAAGATGCACCTTTGGAGTTGAAAAGAGGTATACATCACGGAAAATACCACTAAATCTCCACATATCCTGATCTTCCAAGTAGGAGCCATCAGACCATCTATATACTTCGACTGCTAGTAGATTATTTTCATTTTTCATATATTTAGTGATATTGAATTCTGCTGGAGTCATACTTCCTTGACTATAACCCACTTTTTCCCCGTTTACCCAGATATAAAAAGCAGATTTCACTGCCCCAAAATGGATAAAAACTTCTCGATCTTGCCATCCTTCAGGAATATTAAAAATTCTTCTATATGAACCTACTGGATTATATTCATGGTCAATTCTTGGAATCTCTTTTGTGTTAATACTATATGGATATTTAATATTAGTATAAATTGGTATTCCATATCCTCGCATTTGCCAATTGCTCGGGACATCTATATTATCCCAACTACTATCATCAAAATCAACCTCATAAAAATTAATCGGTCTATCAGAAGGTTTTTTAACCCAATTAAATTTCCAGATGCCATTTAATGATTGATAATAAGCAGAATCTTTATTCCCTTTTAACGCAGAATTTAAATCATTAAAAGGAATTAATGTATTATGAGCGGGTTCCTTATTTTGCCCTATCATAGTTGCATTTTCCCAGTCATTTTTCTGATTCAAATTATCTCCCATAATATCCACTCTTATTTAGAGAAGTAATTGGTATAAATACTCATTAAAATTAATAGTTTTTTACTAAAAAGAATAAATTCATTAAAGTGAATGTTTTAAAACGAGAAATATTTTATCTAAACAATATAATATAAACTTTAAGCCATAAAAAACTATTACTCATCCGGGTAAACCATAATGGGTAAAGAATTATTTGATTCATTCGTAGAATTAAGAGAAGATGATGTAATAAAAATAGTACAAGAAAAAATTGAATCAGGAGAGGATGCATTTGCTATTGCTGAAACTTGTAAAAATGCATTGATTAAAATTGGGGATCTTTTTAGCAAAAAGGAATATTTTCTCTCCGAACTGGTTATGTCTGGAGAGATTTTCAGAGAAATAATGGAGGTTTTAGAACCAAAACTAGTTGGAGATGAAAAAGAAGGAAATAAAATTGGTAAAATCGTGATCGGGACCGTTAAGGGAGATATTCATGACTTGGGAAAAAATATTATGATAGGGACATTAAAAGGAAATGGTTTTGAAGTATATGATTTAGGCGTTGACGTTCCACCTGAAAAATTCGTTGAGAAAGTTAAAGAAGTAGAACCTGACATTTTAGGAATGAGTTGTGTAATTTCAATCGGTTGGGATTCTCTAAAAGAAACTGTGGAAGCTTTAAAGAGAGCAGATCTCAGAGATAAAGTAAAAATTATTTTAGGTGGTGGCGGAGTTGATGAAGAAGTTGCAACATTTGCTGGAGCAGATGCTGCTGTTAAGGATGCAATTGAAGGTGTAGAACAATGCAAGAGGTGGGTTTCAGTATGAATTTAGAAACAGAAGAATTATATAAACAAAGAAAAGAAAGAATTGAAACAACAACAAATCTCAAGGTTCCTGATAGAGTGCCAGTAATTTTTTCTGAGAATGAATTTGCTTGGGGCTTTGCAAACATTAGCCAACTGGAATTTATGACCGATAATGAAAAAATGATGATGGCTTATGAAAAATTATTTAAGACTTTTCAACAAGATGCCGCATATTTTGAACCATATCTTTTTGATCCGTTATTTACTGTTATTCCAGTACCATGCATAATAAAAATTCCAGGAAAAGATCTCCCCGAAGATTCACCTTTTCAATTAGTTGAATCTGAAATAATGACTGAAGATGATTATAAATATGCTTCTAAAAAAGGATATTTTCGAACATTGGTCAAATTACTTCCTAAATTGCGTCCTGAAATACCAGATGTACAGAATATATTCACTGAACGAATAACTCGAACGGTTGAAGATATGAGAGCATCATCATCTAATCGACAAAGATTTAGAGAATGGGGGATCCCTCTTTGGAATGGAGGTGGTATGGAAAGTCCATTTAGTCTTCTCTGTTTGATGAGATCATATGAAAAGTTTTGCCTTGATATGTATAGGCGTAGAGATATAGTGAAACAAACAGTTGATAAATTCATTCCCGAGATAGTAAGGATGTCTTTAGGTGGAGTGAAAGCTAGCGGAGTCCCAAGAGCGCAAATAGGGTTACATAGAGAAAGCAGCTCGACTTTTTCTCTTAAAATTTTCGAAGAAATTGCTTTGCCAATGATAAAAAAATTAGTAGAACTTATTAGTAAAGAGAATGTTATGACAATCTTACATTGCGATGGGGATTGGACTCCTAATTTAGAATATTTAACGGAACTTCCTAAAGGAAAATGCATTTTGGATTTAGATGACTCAACAGATATATTTAAGGCTAAAGAAATCCTTGGAGATAGAATGTGTATAGCCGGAAATCTTCATGAGCCCTTGTTTGCGTTTAGTACCCCTCAAAAAGTAGAGGATTACTCTAAGAAATTAATTGATATTGTGGGAGAAGGTGGTGGTTTTGTTTTAAAGGGTGAACCTCCACGAGAATCTAAATTTGAAAATATAATGGCAATGGTCAATACGGCAAAAAACTATGGAGTATATAAATACTAGAATTTATTAAACTCTCCTATCAAGTAGTATCCTAAAATTAATTAAAATCTTATAGAAAATTAGATTTACCTATATATTAATTAATAATAATTTAAGAGGAAATAATTTGAAAGCAATAATTATTGGTTCAGGTATATCCGGACTTACAGCTGCGTGTTATCTTGTAAAAAGTGGATGGGAAGTAACAATTTATGAACAATTTAATAAAATTGGAGGAGTTACAGGCCAAATTGAAAAAGAAGGATATATATGGGATTTAGGCCAAATGTTAGTTGAAGGTTTTGGTCCTGGAGAACCCGTTGGATTAATATTTTCAGAATTGGGCATAGCAGATAAAATTAAAACAATAAGAACAGAACGGGCTTATGTGTTTCCAGATTTTGATTTATATAAACCCGAAAAATCCAGCGATTTCTTCTGGAGGAGAGAGAAATTCAAAAAACTTTTTCCAGATGATGCCGATGGTATAGATAAATATTACAAATTTTATATAAAAATGATGGAAATAGTTACACTTGCACGAAAAGCCGAATATTCAAAAGGATTAAAATCAATTTTCTTAAAAATAAAAATGTTCTTAAAGCTCCTACCAGTTTTACCTAAAATGAAGTGGAACTCACAGAAGATGATGGAGCATTTTTTCAAATCGGAAAAACTTCAAGCAGTCTTCTTAACCATTTTAGCTGACTTTGTAACTCCCCCCACGCAATTTGTGGGATTAGGTGTCCCTTTTATTAACCCAGAAGCTTCTTTTGATGAGCTGGTTCCATTGAAAATATCAAAAACGGGTATACATCCAAGTTATCGATATATACTGGGTGGAATGGGCTCCATGGTAGACGTCTTGGTGAAAACCATTGAAGAGGGAGGTGGCAAATTATATGTAAATAAAACTGTAAAAAGGATTCTTATTGAAAATGGTGCAGCAAAGGGAATTTTATGCGAGGATGAAACAAAAGAGATGGCAGATTTAATATTAGCCAGTGGTGGAGCTAGAGAAATATTGTTGGATACAATAGGAAAAAAACATCTTCCTGAAGATTTCGTATTAAAAGTTAAAGATATTCCATTAATGGAATCTATTCTAATGGTACATTTAGGAATTGATTTTGATCCCACCCCTCATCAAAAACTATCAACCGTTTACTACTATGGAACTTATGATATAGATAAAGCTATAAAAGAATGCAGAATTGGAAAATACCATGAAGGTCGTGAAGGATTTGTAATTTTTATTCCAACAATATTCTCACCAGAATTAGCACCTTCAGGACATCATGCTTTAACAGTTTATACAATCGCACCAAATATTTTAGATAAAGGCTCCTGGGAAGAAAGAAAAGAAGAATTAGCCGAAAAATTATTAATTGAAGCAGAAAAAGTTATCCCTAGTCTCAGGGAAAATGCTAAAGCCAAAGTAATTCTAACTCCAGAAGATTTCAAAAAGATTACGCATTTAAAACATCATGCATTTGGTGGAATGGCCCCCATTATGGGAAAATCAGGCATCCCTCATAAAACGCCGATAAAAAATCTATGGTTTATTGGAGCTCAGAGTGAAAGCGGCGCGGGGCTACCTAATATCATATCGGATACGAGCCGCACGATGAAAAGAATATTTAAAGAATTCAAAAAATCTTAATTATATTTTTAATGGTAAAAAATTCGGAAGGTAAATTAAAAACCTGAATTTTTTTTTTAAGTAGAATATTTTTTATAATTATAGTTATTGAACTAGTAATTAATTAATAGGAATAGGGGATATTGATGAAAAAATCAATTGAGATAAACGGATTTTGTGATGAGCAATTTGAAAGAGTTAAAAACGCCTTTATTAGAAACTTTAAATCAGGTTTAGAGGTCGGAGCTTCGTTTGCCGCTTCTATAAATGGCAAATTTGTTATTGACATGTGGGCTGGACATGCTGACGCCGCTCAAACTCGCCCTTGGGAACGAGATACAATAGTTAATGTTTACTCGACCACAAAAGTTATGACAGTTCTTTGCGCACTTATGCTTGTGGATCGAGGGCTTCTCGATCTAGATGCTCCCGTGGCTAAATATTGGCCTGAATTCGCTCAAGCAGGTAAGGAAAAGCTCCCAGTCCGTTATCTATTTAGTCACACAGGGGGACTACCTGGTTTTGACGAAAAGATTCCAGTTGAAGCGCTCTATGATTGGGATAGAATTATAAAGCTTCTAGCTGCTCAGAAGCCATGGTGGAAACCGGGAACAAAGAGTGGATATCATGCTATAACACATGGCTATCTCTTAGGGGAATTAATTCGTAGAATTACAGGGAAAACTGTTGGAACATTTTTTCGAGAGGAAGTTGCAAATCCTCTCAATGCAGATTTTCATATCGGACTGTCTGAAGATTTAGATTCCCGTGTAGGTGAATTAATCCCGCCAGAAATGCCTGACCTTGAAAAAGTTGCAGAACAATTTAATTTTGATGTTACAATGGCAATCAAGACATTAAGTAACCCTCCTCTAACCGCTGAACTCTCTAAGACTCGAGGTTGGCGCGGAGCTGAGATCCCTGCCGCAAATGGACATGGCAATGCCCGGTCTGTTGTGCGTATTACATCGGCTTTAGCATGTGGGGGAGAAGTTGATAATGTACGATTGCTTTCTTTAGAAACTATCGAAAAGTCTATCGAAGAACAAAGTTATGGACCTGACCTTGTTCTTATTTTGCCGATTAGATTTGGATTAGGATGGGGTCTTACAAGTAAGGATATGCCAATAGGTCCAAATCCCCGCACTTTTTATTGGGGTGGTTGGGGGGGTTCATTGGCCGTTGTTGACCTTGACGCAAAATTAAGCTTTTCTTATGTTATGAATAAAATGAATTCGAATCTTACCGGAGATATTCGCACCGTCAGACTCGTTAGAGCACTCTATAAAGCGTTGTGAGAAAATTATAATCGTTTAAATGGTGTTTACCCACTTATTTTAGCCACTATCTTTTTATCCATAAGTTTTTATTTCACTGAAAAGTATCTATTTTTTTGTCTGTTTGAGGTCATTATCGTTGTCAAAAAATATATAAAGAACTTCGTTTATAACTTTTTTAACTTGTAATGATCTCCCTAATAAACAATTTAAAATCTTAACAAAAGTAATATGTATTTTCCCAACGTCGGTAAAAATTTTTATTTTGATGGTGTGAATTGGATTGTTGTCGGAGTTGGAAATAAATCTTTTGAGTATAGAGCAGAAAAAGGAATTTTTGCCGTTATAAATTTAGATGAATTGGATTGCATGCTTATTATTATAAGAGATAAAGAAGTTAAAATTACGGTAGATCCCTCAATTCCTTCTGTGAAAGCAGATAGTAAAGAATTACTTTCGGTATACGGGAATAGCGGAACTTATGCTTTATTAGAATTTGATAAAAATAATAATTAAAAGTATAGAAGTTAATAATATTTAGAAGAGCTTACTTTTATACTTCGTTTTTATATATTTTAATAATACTTAGATAATTTAAAGAAAAATCAGTTGAATTATTTCTTTTAATTTGGTCGAGGTGGAGCTATTACCACTTTTCTTTGATTTTCAACAAGAATTATTGCATTTTCAGGACAGAAATATGCACACACTCCACATCCTATACACAGATCCCCTGTATTTTCAGCTTTTCCATCATCATTCATTATCATTGATTTTGTATGGCAATGTTCGACACATGTACCGCATCCTACACATATCTCCTGATTTACTTGAGAAATATAGTTAGTGGCATTAACAGTAGGACCGCCTGCTTGTCCGCAACAGCAAGTACAACAATTACATATACTAGTCTCATCTCTTTTTATATCAAAATTAGGATGATAAGCTTTATGAACTAATCCGTCTTCTTCAGCACTTTTAAATATTTTTAAAGCCTCTTCTTTACTTATCATTCTACTAAATCCTTGTTCACTGGTGTATCTAGCACTTTTTCCAAATGTGAAACAATTTTCTCTATCATTCGTTTGTTTACAAGGATCACCTAATAAATCCTTATGATGCCGGCAAAAACAATGGCCAACTGCAATATCATCGAATTTTTCAACCAATTCTTCTACTGTTTGAGCAAGCAATATTTTTTGCTCTCCTACTTCTAATTCTTGATCAATAACGATTTCTTTTCCAGTCGCTTTATTCTTTCTAAATGGGATAGTTCGATCAATTGGGGGCATTTTCTCGAGAAAAGAGACAACAGCATCATAATTCGCGTTTAAACGTTCTCTACTTTCAGTTTTTATCTTTCCAAACAATTGAGCTAACTCCCTGTTTTCGGGAGTATCTTCTAATTCTTTCATAAACATATATTCAAATACCCCAACGTTGACAAACGGCATGAGTCTATATATCATTAGCCCTTGGCTACTAGGTTGATTAAAAATTAATCCCATTTTTGCCAAAACCTTAACTTTTTTCTCAATTTCTTCTTCAGATAAACCACTGCTCTCCTTTAACTGGTCCATAGTCTGGGATTTTTTTTTTCTAAACGCTCTTATAAAACCTAAGTGCTCTTCTTCCACGAGATGTTTAAGTAGCTCGATTAAAGTATCAGTTACAGGAAATGGAGTTCCTCCAGCACTATTAATCACTTGAGCTACTTTTTTATATTCTTTATCAATATTTTCGGACATTATTTTCCCTTTTTTTTTATTATTTTATTTGTTATTCTTAAATTTATAAATTCTTCTTTTAAACTAAATATTATATATTTTTTCTCACTTCAGATAGTATTTGTGTTATGATTATTCAATAATATCAAATTCACCTTTCAAAATAGGTTTGATTTCGTTTTCTTTTTTTTGAATTCTGTATGTATATGGTTTAATATCTTTTAGGTTCATAACAAAGGCAACTAACGCTATAGCGGCCATAAGAAGTCCTAACCAAAAATGACCATAAAAACCTATTATAAATCCCGCAATAAGAGGACCGACTATTCTGCCTAAACTATCCAATGAAGATGAGTATCCATTAATTTTACCCATTTCTTTTGGTGATACTGACAATGTTATCTTCGCAGTAAGCGGTCCTCTTGTACAAGACGCTGCGAAACTAAAAAGCAAAAGAATTAATATAAAGCCAATCACATCTTGAACAAACCCTAACAGTATAAAAACTACGACAGAGAGGCTGAGTCCTAATATAATCGCTCTATTTTCGCCTAAAAATCTTAATATAGGCATAAAAATGGTAAATCTGATAATAGCACGAAATATTCCTGCTATTGTTAGTAAAATTCCTATTTCAAATGCATTTAAACCAAGAACAAGTGCCATAATTAAGGCCGCAGTTATCATAAACATCATAAATGCGAGAGTATGAAATCCCCATAAAGTTAATAAATAAACTGCAATTTTATTTTCTCTAAGTTTTATTTTTTCTTTTATCCTTTCAACTTTTGTCATGCGATTTGATTTTGGCCATGATTCCTCTAAGTATTTAATTGTCACGAATATTGTTATTACTGATAATCCTGCGGCACATAAACCTGGCCCTAGTATTCCAAATATAGATAACACCCCACCTAAACCCGGTCCTATAAGAGCTGCTAATACCATAACAACTCCTACATTAGTCATTTGTATTCCTCTATCTTTGGGAGGAACTCTATCACTAATTATTGATTTAACGAGTGTAAAATTTCCTCCAAAAATTCCATCCACAATGCGTGAAAGAAATAACATTTCTAAAGAATTTGAGAAAGCCAAGATGAAAAATGCTGCTGTAGTTCCACCTTGACAAATCACGAGCATAGGTTTTCTTCCTAATTTATCGCTGGCACGACCCCAAATTGGAGCAAATAGGAATGTAAATATCGCATTTGTTGACATCAATAATCCAATCATTAATGGTGTTGTATCGTAAAGAAATATAAACGTGGGAAGGAAGGGTATGATAATAAAGAATCCAAGAATATCAATGAAAATACCAATCCATACGGGCTTTAGCTCAGGGTATTTCTTTTTTTTTCTTCTGTCTGTAACCATTAACATATTATCATCCGGATTTATTGATTTTTATTTGAGATAAATTACGTAATTCTTAATTAAATAATAAGAAAGAAGGTTAACACATAAAAGAAAATCTAAATTATCATATATATCTTATTAAATTTCTCTCAAGTTAGCTCTTTAACATCGAATTGTTTCTCCTTGAGATACAAGGGAATTATTTCTTTAAAAACCATGATAAATGCCCCTAATGCGATTATGCTCATAGTAATACCTAACCAAGCTGGAGCATACAAAGTTAATATGAGTGTTCCGATGATCGGTCCGATTATTTGTGCTAGACTATCCAAAGTTGTAATATACCCATTTACTTTACCCATCTCGTTTGGTCTAACAGTTTGGGTTATTTTGCTAATTAATAGCCCTCTAGAACAAGAAACGCCGTAGCTTACTAATAACATTAGTATAATCATATCCCAAATATTCCGTACAAATCCTACAAGAAAAAACGTTATTACGATAATAAATAATCCCAATTTCGTCGTTTTATTTTCTCCCAGCAATCTTAGTGTAAGTTTGAAAATTGAGAATCGCATGATAACTCTAAATAAACCTGAGATAGTTAATACTATCCCTATTTCTAAAGCGTTAAGTCCAAGAACTATCCCTAAAAAAATAGTTAGTGTAGTAACATACATTATAAAAGCAAAAGTATGGAAGGCATACTGCGTTAATAAGTATGAAGCATCCTTATTTTCCCGTATTTTAATTTTTACTTTTATTTCCTTTTCTGCTTTTAAACGCTTCTCTTTAGGCCATGATTCTTTAATAAAAAAAAACGTAATGTAGATTGTTGTGAATGAGAGTGCTGCCGCCACTAACCCCGCAGTTGCAACAGGATATTTAGGGCCCAAAATTTGTATAAAAGATAGAATTCCTCCCAGACCTGGCCCAACAAGTCCAGCTAAAACATGGGCAACCCCTACATTTGTCATCTGAGGTCCTCTGTCTTTAGGAGGGACGGTATCGCTAATAATAGCCTTGACAATGGGATAATTTCCGCCGAAAATTCCATCAACCATACGGGCAAGGAAAAGCATTTCTAAAGAGCTTGAAAATGCCAACATTAGGAATGCTGTAAAAGTACCCATTTGGGAGATTAAAAGTACAGGTTTTCTTCCAATTCTATCACTAATCTTACCCCAGATAGGTGCGAAAAACAATGTGAACACAGCATTAGTTGCAAGTAATAATCCAATGACAAGAGGAGTTGTATTAAACACGTCAATAAAACTCGGCAGAAACGGAATAATGAGATAGAAGCCCAGTACGTCCACGAATAACCCGAGCCAAACCGCATTTAATTCAGGGTACTTTATTTTATCTTGTCGGTCTCTCTCTTTCATAACCATATTCTAATTATTTTTCTTGAAATTAAACTATTAAGATTTTAGAAAATCTATAATCACTTGATTTACTTCCGGAGCTTTTTCTAAGATGGATTGGTGTCCTGCGCCTTCAATTACTTCAAATTTACTATTTGGAATTAGTTCATGCATTTTTGCTCCCATAGACACCGGGCATGACTTATCTTTTTCTGCAGATAATATAAGAACTTCTCGTTTAATTTCATGTAATCTTTCATAAGTATTATGGGTTGATAATGCATGTGCTTGATTGGAGAGATCCTTTACTGTTGGTCCAAATTTAACCTTTTCTTCAACAAGATCTTCTACTGACCAAATATTATGAAACTTTTTCTTTGGGTCTTCTTTCATTATTTTCCAAAAATTTCGGGAATAGCTAGCTTTCGCACCTTTTAAAAATTCATTTAAAGGGTCTTTCATCATTGCTTCATGTCCAGCAATAGCATTTTCTCTATACATTTTTATTGCTTCATCGATAGATTCGCCAGGAGGCTTTAATCCAGGAATAGTATTGACTAAAATCAGCTTATTAACTCTGTTAGGATATAATATGGCAAAATTTTGGGCAATCATACCTCCAAGTGAATGTCCTATAATATGAGATTTTTCAATACCAAGAGAATCCATTAATCCGGCAACATCTGATGCATATACTTCCATTGTATAATCTCCGTTCGGGCGATCTGATTTTCCCGTACCTCTATTGTCCATTCTAATAACTTTAAAATATTTTGATAAAGCACCTACCTGAGCCCTCCAATGCTCTTTCCTATCACTAAATCCATGAATAAGAATAATAGGATCTCCATCACCATGAATATCATAACAAATTTTTATACCATTAATCTCAGCAAATAAGTCTGTCATATTTTATCAATTCCTCAAATCTATTATATTAAATTAATTTTATTAAAATTGTCTTTCTA
>JAHQWS010000298.1 GCA_029856295.1 Promethearchaeia archaeon | reverse complement strand
ATGCTGAATCCATCAAAGAAATTAGATGTAGGATTCACCGTTAAGAATGGACTCGAGTTTTTTTCAAGAAATTCGTTTTTGGGATCTCTTTTTAACCTTTGAGAGGCTATTTTGTTATGAAAGTTTCTTTTCCAAATATGGGCAATTCGTGGCGTGCGTCTTGCAACTTTAGCATGTACTCATACATTAGATCTAAATAATGCTCATCAATATCTTCAAGAACTATGACTGTATCTTCTATTAGCGAAGGAAACATGAGTATATCCGTCAATACGGTTTGACCAAAAACAAATGAACCAGCTCCGATAAATGCAATTTTAATCATAATAATTCAATTGAATTTTTTTATTTTTAAATTCTTTTTTAAAAAATCAGTGGTAGGGTAGATATCTCCTTTTTATTATATTTAGGAAACTTTCTAAATAATATTGTATTTTTATTTTAAGAAATAGTAAATAATCTAATTGGGAAAAAAATGAGTGAAAAAGTGTATATAATTAGCGTTGGGATGACTAAGTTCGGCAAATTTCTTGAAAAAAGTATTAAGGACTTAACGGGTGAAGCGCTTAAATCTGCCAAAAATGATTTCGAACTAGATTTCAGTGAAATCGAAGCTGCGTGGTTTTCCAATACGGGTTGGGGAATGAGCGATGATTTTCAGCATTCTATTAGGGGGCAGGTGGCACTTTCTGCTAATGGCATAGAAAAAATACCCATCAACAACGTAGAAAATGCTTGCGCTAGCGGGAGCAACGCAATGCATGGTGCTTGGACTGCTATAAAAGCAGGTCTTTATGATTGTGCCCTTGCTATAGGTGTTGAAAAAGTATATCATGAAGATCGTAAAAGGATGATGGAAGGATTTATCGCTGGCACAGATGTGGTGAAAACAAGGAAGCTTATTGAACAGTTGAAGAAAATGGAAAGAAAAAGAAAAGAAAAACTTGCAAAAAAACAGGGAACTGAAGTTGTAAAAGAAAAAAAAGGTGGCCATTCAGCTTTTATGGATCTGTATGCAATGGGAGCCCGAAACCACATGAAACGGTATGGATTAACTCAAAGACAATTAGCAATCGTTGCTGCTAAAAATCACACTAACTCATCAATGAATCCTTTAGCGCAGTATACTTTCCCTCTGACTGTGGAACAAGTTTTAGAAGATTATGAAGTATCATATCCCCTTACAAGAGCTATGTGTGCTCCTGTTGGAGATGGAGGAACAGCTGCAATTCTATGTTCGGAAGACTGGTTAAAAAGACATCCAGGGCTAAAGGACAGAGCCATCTTAATAAGAGCATCAATTCTAAGATCGGGATCTTGGACCTCAGATGATATTGCAAAAAGGGCATCGACAGCCGCCTATGAGATGTCTGGTCTTAGCCCGAAGGATATACACCTGGCAGAAGTACATGATGCCACAGCTTTTGGAGAAATACACCAGATCGAACAAATGGGATTCTGTCCAATAGGAGAGGGCGGTCCGTTTACGGAGAGTGGTGCTACGGCCCTTGATGGGATAATTCCTATTAATACAAGTGGGGGTTTACTTTCGCGCGGACATCCTATCGGTGCTTCAGGTCTAGCACAAATCTATGAACTGGTCACGCAATTGCGCGGGGAAGCAGGGGAAAGGCAGGTTAAAAATCCGAGAATTGCTTTAGCAGAAAATGGTGGTGGAAATATTGGCCCTGGAGAGGCTGCCATGTGTGTCCACATTTTAGAAAAAATTTAATTTTCTTTTAATTTTGAACTACTTTTAGAAAATTGGATAAAAGATAAGAATATCCCAATCAATATTAATAGCTTTGTAAGGTAAATTCAGAGTCTGATTTTCATGAAAATTTCTTTGGGAAAATTGCTGTTGAGTCCTTCTTTACATACTGGTGATATATTAGTTAAGTTAAGGTAAAAAAACGTTGCTCTAATAACCTAAAAGGCAAGTTTTCGAGGAAAAGAATAGAAAGGATTAATATAATTTTAAACTTAAAGATTAGGTCCAATTGTGGTATAAATCGTTCCAAAATTCATTTTTCGCACTGGTGCTTCCTTTAATTTAGTCCATTTTTTTCCATCCCATCGGAAAATCTTATTTGAATGTGGATTGGAAGATTTAATATCTATATCTTCATCTATTGTTCCTAAAAATCTCCAGAGGAAGTTTTTACTCACACGGGAACCCCCATGATGCCAATATCCTGGTAATTCAGTCTCGAATTGCCAAGTATCGGAATCGTAGTTATAGACTAAGTGCTGTTTTCTGACGGGTCCTTTATAGTTTTCTCTTTTTGGGTTATAAAAATCTTCATTTATGTTCCATCCGCCTATGAGGTGTAATTCATTTCGCCATTTATCTCCTGATCCATCAGTAGTAGGAATTGGGCATGGTTTCATCACTTCCCATTCATTTGTTTTAGGGTTATAACGCTGATTTAATGATCCCTCATAGGAATTTTGTGGTTTATTTCCTGTATTCCCAGAGGAATAATATAACCATCTATTATGATAGCTGGGAAGAGGAAATGATTGCGAAAACGGGGCATCTGCAACTTCAGTGTCCCATACATCATTTACTAGATCATACTTCCAATTCCAATTTACACGATTAAATCGACCTTGAGCATTATCCCCCCCAAAAAGATACATATAACGGTTATCAACAACAGGATAAAACTTACCTAATTTACTACGTGGTTCTGGCATCCTATTATAGATTTCCCAAGCGTCCTCTTCTATTTTATATACTTGAACGTAATCAGAACATCCAGAATGTGGTTTCGTTTTCCCTCCGAAACAAAAGATTTTATTATCGAAAAAAGTCCAACCAGCACCTTGTACGGGGTGAGGCATCGGATTTAAATGCCCGTTTTCACTACTATACCATTCATTGGTACTAATATTGTAAACAGTTGTATCTCCTACAGCATATTTATTTTCTACTTTTCCCCCAATAGCCCAAAGGAATTCTCCTTTACTCAAAATTATCCTCACTCTCTTTCAATTAGTAAAAAGATTTTATGATATTAGTAAATTAGTTTTTTTAGGTTTTTAATGATTATGATGGAATAGATAAATTCAAAGTCTGATTTCACATAAAATTACTCATAGTATTTTAATCCTTATCATATTCACTGCCTACTGTAGGCACTATGCACTGTTCACACTGCAGCATATAGTAATGTAATCCATCCTTAATCCGCTCTTCTTGCTCTTGAAGCCATGCCTCTAACCCGATTTCTTTCATTCGATGACCATCGAAAATCATGTTGTAAGCACATCCCCTTGCAAGCGTCTTAATCTTAGTATATGGATATAACTAACATTCAGGACAAGTGAACACTCCTTTTTCCTTAGCACATTGTCTGATAGCACAAGGGAAACAACAATACTAAGAAATAATATCTCTTTTAACGTAGTATCTCAAATTGTCATTCTTGCTTTGCCTTGTAAATCAAAATCGGCTATAGTCCCGCTTCTATTAACAAATTCCCAGTTTTTGCCGAAGTCATTGTATTTCCAGAAGTGTGTATTGCAGATCTTAATATCAGAGAAGAAAACACTGAATAGAGAGTTATCCAGACGCTGAGGATTTTTTCCATCTCCGCCAGTTGTCAACGTCAATTTCATCTCTCCATAAGGCATTGTAATATGGTGAGTTTTGCCATCCTGGTTTAAATTAATATCGACATACCTAATTCCTAATATTTTTCTCAATAATATTCCACCTGGTACATTATTGGAAAAAAATGGCTCCAAAACCTTTCTTTGTTCATCTGTGGCAGATTTGCTAATATATAATCCTCCTTCTCCACCTTTTGCTAATAATTCGGCAGCTTTATTGGAGTATATATCAACCACATTAATTGCCAAAACACCACTGATGTCAACATCGCCGATCTTACCCTCTTCAATTTTAAATAATTGAAATGATTTACAGGGTTCATCTCTATCTCTACCAAAATAAAATGAACAATGTCCTTCTGAGGCGCATGCTTCATACCAAATTCCTTTCATATTCCAATTTACTCTAACTTTACTTTTAGACATTGACTTTCACCTAATTCTTATTACTAAGTTTTTAATATCCTTGATACTATTTAATAATATTATTTTTTTTCTTCTTAATTTTAAATAATTGATATTAGAGATTTATAATTCTTATCTCTTTTTAAAAGATTTTTTTTTGGCTAAAATGTTTAATTCTGCAATTAACCAGCATAGCTCTTCGTATGTGGATGAGGATTTGTGAATCTCCTCTGCATTTTTTTCAATTTCTTTATTAGTTGCTTTACCTTTAGGTTTTAAGAGATTTAATTTTATCTCGGCAAGCATTCTACATAAATCTTCATAGGATTTTTTCTCTTTTGAGAGTTCATGAGCAGCAATGGTAATTTCCCCTTCTAAATCCGGATCAATTCCCACCTCTATTAATTCCATTGTATCTTCGTATTGGATTTCTAATTCGGGTCTTCTTTCAACAGAACCCTCTTGCTTTAAACCTTTCTTTAAAAGATCCATAATAGCGATAAATGAGCCATATTCTTTGTTTTGAGTTATTATTTGCATATTAGCGGGAGGATCTCTCTTTTCATTTACACTATTAACTTTATTGACGCATATCTCTTTTCTTTTCTCAAGAATCTTTTGTCCAACCCATAAATAAAGTGTTTTGTAATCATCAATTAGGTAAACTTGATTTTCATTAAACGCAACTTTATTAATTTTTTTTAATCCCCCCCTAACACCCATGTTGTAAAGTTTCATTGTATTTCTCCAATTCAATAATAGTAGGATAGTAAAACTAAGTATGTCTATGTTAAAAATTTTAACTCTTTCCTTGAAATAAATGCCTTTACGTAAAAAGATTTTTAATTTAACAATTTTGTAAAAAGATTTATATAATCGATTATCTTAATGTTTCTTATAATTTTTTTAAAAAATTATAAATCCAATTTACTAAAAAAAAGCAGATGTTAAATAATATGACAGAAATTTCTAAAAGGATGAAAATAGTGATAATTATTAACATTATTGTTGCTTTTATCTATGGATTCTTTTATTTAATTATACCAGAGGCATATTCGAAATTAATCGATGCACCTAATTATGATCCTGGTATGTGGCAGATTTTTGGAGGAACTCTCTTACTTCTCGGAATTTTTGGGTTGATTGCACTTAACAAAAATGAATGGGAATATTTTAAAATTCTTGTTGAGTTTGTAATTCTATGGGATACAATGGTACTTGTTATAAATATAGTAGGCTTGTTCACTATACCTAGCTCGGCCGTTAATATGGCTAATGCAGTGGTAGCAATTATATTACTAATTGTGTTAATAATCCTATGGATATATTTCTACCTCCAAGAGGAAAAGTAGACTAAAGAAAAAAATAAAGAAAGAAATTAAATCAAATATTTTTTTTATATTAGATTCTGATTTTTTGATTTCATTCATTTCAGAGAATATTGATTATTTTTGATCATTAGATAGTTTTATATCAGTATTCTTATATCGCATAGCAATTTATCGTAGGCAGAAATATTCTGTTGAACTGAAGGAAGCTTGTCATTTTTAGGGTGAGTAAATGGGATATGACAATGAGCATCAATAAATTTTAATCCATCTAAGGGTTGTTGTACGTTGAATTTTATCGGCATTTTTAGTTCAAATTGTTTTAATAATCTTTCTGGTATAAAATTATTATTAAGATTTAATTTTTATTTTAGATTAGTGTTATTAATGGAAATATTAGAGGAAGAATATCAAAAAATAATAGAATCATTTCCAAATGCAATAATCGTAGATAATTATATCTCTCACCTCAAAATCCCTCTGGTGAATAATAGGTTTTTGGATATAGATTATAAAAAATATCCAAAAAGACCAAAAGTCTTGTTAATCAAACCTAATGGAGAGATATATAAGAATTTAGATTTAATGATTTCATCATTAAAAAACTGGAAAAAGGGTGATGCCATTTCAATTGTTGAACTTCTTAATGAAATTCTATTATTTATAGAAAAAATGCAGATTAATGAGATTATAATTGAAAGGGAATTATTTAATGGAATTCTGGCTCTTTGTAGAAATCAACACCCTAGGGAAATTTTAGGACTTTTGAGAATGGCGAACGGCGTTGTTACTGAATATGTTTTACCTCCAGGCGCACTTACATCTGATAGTTCTGGAATTTTTTTTCCGAGTAGGCTCCCCTTTGATCCCTCACTCGAAGGAACTGTACATTCGCATCCTTCAGGAAACCCTTATCCTTCTTTAGTAGACTTGAATGATGTATTTAAGAAAAAGCGATTTCATTTTATTGTAGCATATCCATATAATAGCTTAACTTGTGTAAAATGTTTCGATAAGAATGGAAATGAAATTCCTTTCAGAATTATTCGTTAATTGTAAAAATTATTTAATTTAATTTCTTATCACACTAAAGATTTCCTCATTTTCTCCTATTGAAAAGATATAATTGATTTAAAAAAAAATTAAATTTCTAATAGTCCATCCCATGCTGCCCTTTCCTTATCAAACGCAGCATTGACGGCTTTGCATTCATCTCCAAAAAACATCGTGGTTCTCTTTTCCGTATCATAGGAAGCCCATTCAGGAATCCCATCATGGTTAGGATTTCCAGTGCGAGCAAAAGCGATCCATGTATCCATCATTTTTTCGCTTAGGGCCTTATTAGGACTTTTGCCAACAAATTTATCCATGTAGGGTAGATCAAGATTACCAAAAACGAAAGGTAATTCAAGCGCGTGGCAAGCACCTAATATTCCTTCTAGAGCTGGTGTTGGCCATGTAAACATATAATTATAGGTATTTGGCTGATGAGGTCTCTGAGCCTCAAGCACGCGTATCGTAGAGATTCGAAATATTGCGTCAGTGATAAGGGCCGACATTATCTCTTTAGGGGCTGTAGAAAATTTTCCTTCCCTTGCCTCTTTATATGTATCGATTATTGCTTTGCTCTTCTTACTGTCTATACTTAGTGTACTCAGATATCCAATTAGAAGTTTTTCCGATTCAGCATCGCTCATATTGAACGCATTTGGATCAAGAGCAGTAAATAATTTAAACTCATCTAAATTGGTTCCGATCATAAAATCAAGGTGTTTACAGTGACCATTTTGGAATGCTTTTAAAGGATGTACTGGTATTGTATCTCCATCAATCAGAGGTCTTAATGCGAGAATTTCTCTGGGATTTTCCTCAAAAAATTTGTTTTGTCCCTCAATAATTTTTTCAGGTGGAATTTTACGCAACCCATCAATATCACCTCTTTTTAGGGCGAATTTACGCATCAGTTTCTTTGTAGTTATATCGTTTATTCTGGGATCAATAAAGGGGGCGCTCTGAGCAATAACGCGGTGAAAAAGTCCTTTAGCAGCTGGCATTGCAGATAGGGTAACGACTGCATACCCACCAGCTGACTCACCAAAAATTGTAACATTATTTGGATCACCACCAAAAAATTCAATGTTATCACGTACCCATTCTAGTGCTAATATTTGATCAAACTGACCTACATTGACGGCATCACCTGGAACATATAAATACCCAAACATACCAAGTCGATAATTAATAGTAACCACCACAACATCGCCTCGCTGTGCAAAAGCTGAACCATTATATATGGGATCTATTCCTCCTCCGATTGTGAAAGCCCCTCCATGTATCCAGAACATTACAGGACGCTTTTTATTATCGGCTGCGGGAGTCCAAATATTAAGATTTAAGCAATCCTCACTTTCTGGTTGAAGCTTGCCAAACCATTCTTCTAACTGTGAATATGCTTGAAACGCACAATGACCATATTTTGTAGCATCGAGCACATCATCCCATGCCTTCTTCGCAACTGGCGGACGAAAACGTAAGTCTCCTATAGGAGTTTCTGCATAAGGAATTCCTTTAAATATTTCCAAACCGTTTTCGCTGTAACCTTGGATTTTACCTGATTTAGTTTCAATAATAGCTGTTTCATTCATAATGCATAGCGAAATTTTTTAAAATTTTTAAGGATAATTGAAAAATTAAAAAATAAGTTATTTTATGAATACCTTAAAATTCAGAGTAATTTTAATTCATACTTCTATTCTAGCTTGTTATGATTATTTTTTCATATTAAAACCGTTATCTCTTATAACTTCCTTGTACCATAAAGCACTTTTTTTCCATATTCTCTCTTGAGTCTCGAAATTAACCCTAATAATTCCAAATCGCTTAGAATAACCTTCGATCCATTCAAAATTATCCATTAATGACCACACAAAATATCCTTTCAGGTTTACTCCATCACTTATCGCTCTATGTGCTGCTTCAAAATATCTCTCAAGATAACTCAATCGATCATCATCTTGTACTATATTATCAACAATAATATCATCTTTACAGGCCATTCCGTTTTCTGTGATATATATAAGAGGGTGATTATAATCATTATAAACTCTCTTTAAAAGATCGTACAACCCATCAGGATATACCTCCCATCCCATCTCGGAAACTTCTACTCCTTTTTCAGGTCTTTTTGGCAATAGCAACTTGCCTAAATCATTTAAATCCTCGGGTTTTTTGACCCCAACCCGAGTACACGAATAATTGTTTATTCCAATAAAATCCATGGGATTTTCTTCTAATATTTTTAAATCATCTTTCGGAATTGGAGGGAAATTAAGTTCTTTTTCAAATATAGGTACTATATCACTGGGATATTCCGCTTTAAAAACAGGATCTAAAAACCATCGATTTATTACTCCATCAACGATTTTAGCCCCTTCCACATCCAAAGAGGAATTAGTTTTTGGATATATCGAATTTAGGTTAAGAGTTATGCCAATCTGACCATCGGAGTAGCCTGATGAGCGATATGCTTCTATAGCTTTTGCGTGGGCTACATTGACGAGATGAGTAGCTCGTATTCCACTTGCTATATCCTTCTTGCCATAAATACCGAAAAAGTAAAACCATACCGCAAATACTAAGGGTTCATTAAATGTAATCCAATTTTTTACACGATCACCAAAATGATTAAACATAAATTTTGCATAGTCAACAAAAGCATTTACAACCTCACGGCTTTCCCACGCTCCTACTTTATTAAGTTCAGAAGGTAAGTCCCAGTGATAAAGGGTCACACATGGTTCAATATCATTTGCGATTAACTCGTTAACTAAATTATCATAGAATTCTACACCTTTATTATTGATCTTTCCTTTACCTAAAGGAAAAATACGAGGCCAAGCTATTGAGAATCTGTAAGCTTTAAGACCTATATCTTTCATTAATTTTACATCTTCTTTATAGCGATGGTAATGGTCGCAAGCAACATCTCCGGTATCACCGTTTTTAATTGTCCCCGGAGTGTGGGAAGCAGCGTCCCATATACTTTCTCCCTTTCCATCTTGATTCCAAGCTCCTTCTATTTGATAGCTAGAAGTTGCAGCCCCCCAAATAAATCCCTTTGGATATTCTATTTTTTTCATATTATCTCTCATTATGTTTGTTTCAAATTTAATTATTATTCAAGTTATAATATTTTAGTATCTTAATATCCTCGTTTTTTTGAACGTACAAATTTTTTATCTTGATTAATAAAATAATACCACGTATTACGAGACATGAGACACGCATCGTTAGCTCCTAAATTTTTAAGAAGTTCAATTCGGAGTTTTCTTGCCTCTGTATTTTCTGGTTCAGATTGGATAAGTACATCTAAGACTTGAAGTGCTAGCTGTGCTTTATTTTGATTAAAAAGCTCTCTGACCCTTTCTAAAATTTTATCAGAACTTCCAATAAGCTCATATATTTCCTTCAATACTTCTTTTTCAGGTCGAGGCAAAAGATGCGCTGGATTATGGTCGAAATACCCGTGATACCACCTGTAGACATTAAATACGAAAAATTCAGGTCTAGAATAAAAGGGTTTGAGAAAAGGGCTTTTCTTAAGGTGTTCTGGGACTTTAACAGCGTGAATCATTTCCGTAATGTGCATATCTTGATTGATAAAATCTACAACCTGATCATGCATTGCTCGGATAACCTCAATATTATGACTTAAAGCTTTTATTGCGCGTTTGCCTTTATACATGATACTTCCCCCATTACAAAAAACATATTCCGGCTTAAGCGCTCTAATTTCTTCTAAAGTTTTTGCCCAGTCCAAAGCAAAACGCGTTGGTTTCCAAGGATTACCTACATTAGGGAACAATCCAGGTCCAATCATTAGGTCGCCAATGAAAGTAGTTCTAAGTTCTGGGACATAAACCCATACTACATCATCAGTTTCAGCACGAGCAGAATGAAGCTCAAATGTTTTATCTCCAAGAGAAATTGTCATCTCCCCTAAAAAGGTCTTTGTAGGATAAATAAACTCAGGTTTACGAAAAGTTTCAGGTACATTAAACTGTTGAGCCGTTATTCGGGCTCTATGTTGCGCTAAAATAGTATATTTCTCAAAGCGATCTGGAAGATATTTACTCGCGATAATTTCTGGTTTATCAGCAAGGAAAGCCTCAGCACCACCCACATGGTCTCCATGGCCATGCGAGTAAATAATATATTTGATCTTGCCTTTAATTCTTTCAAATACTTCCTTACCAGCACCAACCGTCAATAATGTATCAATCAACACCACGCCATCAGATGTCTCCACCCAAGCACAACCAGCTATTGGTAAATTAGCAGTATATACCTCCTTTAATGGATTAGCAAAATATATGCCCTTAGTGGAAAGTGCATTTATAGGGTTAATATTATCTCCCTTTTCTAGGTCTTCACTATTAGTTTTTTCTGACATAATTATATCAAGTAATTTTTTTTAGCTAATCATATATTATTTCTTATTATTATTAAAACAATTTATAACCGCAAAGGATGACATTAAAAGAGCAAAAGCAGCGAATTTCAAAAATTTTTGAGACTTATGATAGTCAAGGAATTCATCGTACTGGGACAGACGGAGATATGAAGAACGCTCAATGGCTTGCTGAAGAAATCAAGTCATTAGAGCTAGAGCCGGTAATGGATGGATTTACCATAAATAGAATTGATATTAAAGAAGCTTCCTTAAAGATTGGAGAGAGAAAAATAAAGGGATTTCCATTATTTGATAGTATTATCAACGATAACGAGGTAATAACAGGTTCTTTAGGTTGGTTTAATAGTAACGCAATTTTAGGATCCTCTTTAATATCTAAAGATCAGAACCTTGAAAAGAAACGTCATCACAATCGCCACCGAGGTTTAGTTATTGCGAAAAAAAGTGCTTTTCCTGGACTCTTTCTCATCAATGCTTATAATTTTAAAAAACCTTTTGGACCACCAGTTTTGCAGATTTCTAACGAATCTTGGTCTTGGGTTGAGCAAATGGCGAGAGAAAATGCAGAAGTGACATTGATTATACGAAGCATTCGAACTAAGGTGACAGTTTTTAATGTTATGACTCATTTAGAAGGAAAGCAATCAGACCTTTCTCCTTTAATAATAACAACACCACGTAGCGGTTAATTGCATTGTGCTTCGGAGAGAGGCGGTGGTATTGCTGGATTCTTAGAAATAATGCGCAAATTATGCTCTATTTCTCCCAGAAGAAATATAATATTTCTTGCTAATTCTGGGCATGAGTTGGGGAATATTGGAATAGAGCATTACATTATTTCAAACCCGACCTTAGTAAAGGATGCTATAGCATGGATACATTTAGGGGCTAACTTTGCTGCTGCAAATTTGACTCAATTTGGTTTGAAAACTCCCCCATTAGTCGTCTCTCAAGCTTCGGACATGCAAATCCAAGAATTAGCTCTTAAATGCATGTCAAATGAAGGTGTGAAACCTGATCTTTCCATGCCAATAGGCGAGATACCTCCTAGAAGCGAAGCACAAAATATCCATGATGGGGGAGGTCGCTACTTTTCTTTAATAGGGACTAATAATCTTTTTCATCATCCTGAAGATCGTTGGCCTAAAGCAGTGGATATCAATAAAACTACAAAATTTATCAGAGATCTTATTTCTTTAGCCATCGAGCTGACTAATTAGAGATTGGTTTTAATAACCATTCAGTAAATTCATTAAGAATAATTGATTTTAAACATATATATTTGATAATTACGACTTAAGGTAAATATTTAAGTAAAGGGGAAAAGATAAAATGAATTTTGTACTCATTATGACAGATACCCAAACTAAATCTATGGTAGGAACTTATGGAAATCCTAAGGTTGACACACCAAACCTAGACAGATTAGCAAGCGAAGGAATTAGATTTGAACGTGCGTACAACGCAACCCCGGTGTGCACACCAGCACGTGGTGCGATTTTTAGCGGACTTTACCCCCAGATAAACGGGGCATATTGTAATAATTTGGCACCTCATAAACATATCGATTTAATGGGTAAAATTTTTAGGTATTATGGTTATCGTACGGCATTTACGGGAAAATGGCATCTTGATGGCAGCTCATATTTCGGCGATGGCGTTCCTGGCGGAGGATTTGAGGAAGATTGGTGGTATGACGGAAAACGATATCTCGAGGATATCGGTGAGGTTATGGCAGGTAAATATGGGAAGTGTTGGTCTGAAAAATCTTTAAGAAAACATAATTTTACAGAAGAAAATATATGGGGTCATAGAGTAGCTGATCGTGCTGTTGATTTTTTAAAAAGTGTTGGCCAAGAACCTTTTGTACTTGTGGTTTCTTTTGATGAACCTCACGGACCTTTTGTCACACCTCCAGAATATTTTCTGAAGTTTGATATGGACAATATTACCAAACGCCCGAATTTTTATGCACCATTAGAAGGTAAAACTAAACTACTCCAAGTTCAGAGAGAAGAGAACGGTGAAATGGATTGGGAAAAATTTAAATCAAATATGATTTATAGGCAATTTTTTAGCTGTAATAGCTACATCGATAGAGAAATAGGAAGGGTAATTGATGCGGTAAATGAGTTGCATGGTGATGATACAATGATAATTTATACTCCAGATCACGGCGACCAACTTGGCTCTCATGGTTTGGTGTCAAAAGGCCCTATGATGTATGAAGAATCGTGTAATATACCGTTTATTGTCAAATATCCAAATGGACCAAAAGGAGCAGTGAGCCATTCTTTAATAAGTCACTTAGATATAATGCCTATGATGCTCGAGGAATGTGGTATTGAAATCCCGGATATGTTAAATGGTGTAAGTTTTCTTCCCGTTCTTAAAAATCCAGATATAAAAGTTCGTGATTTTGCTATGATTAGTTTCACACGATTTGCCATTAATCATGATGGATTTGGCGAGTTTTTCCCAATACGCGCAGCAACAGATAATAGGTTTAAACTTATTATTAATCTCTTGGAGACAGACGAAATGTACGACTTGAAGAACGACCCCTATGAGATGAAAAACATTATTTATGATAAGGAATATATTGAAATCCGAAATCAATTGCACGATTACATTTTAGACGAGATGGATAGAATAAGTGATCCCTTTCGTTCTTCAAGATGGGGAATACGTGAGTGGCGAAGGGTACGAAAAATATATTATCTCCCCTCAAAAAATAGATTAAAACCTAAAGGATTCCCTTTCCAACCTACTTCACCTACAACATTTTACGGTAAAAAATTAAAACTTCAAAATAAAAAAAATTGAGTAACTTGTCTTTCAGCAAATTTCTTACCACGGGTATGGCTTTGTAGGATAATACAAGGGCGTTTCTAATAACCATTTAAAAAGTGCTTCTTTTAATTCACTTTCAATATCTATAAGCTCCTCATCGCCAATACGATTATCATACTCCAAGGAATCTTCTTCCGAATTGGTTAATACGAATCCTTTACCCCTTTTCGGTAAAGAAATAATTTGAAACGATTCTTTAGTGTTTTCTATTTGGGGAACACTTTTCCAAGGCCAGTTTTTCGATGGATAATAAATCAATTTCCAGGGTCCCTTACTGACACCTACAGCGTATTTATAATATTCAAAATAAGAATATTCTCTTGATTTACCATTTACTCCATTTGACAGGACAGATGTGAAAGATTCTCCCTGAAGTTCCTCAGGAATTGGGATATTTAGATATTCAAAAAGGCTTGGAACAATATCTTCGTGTTGGGTATTTCCTTTATAGATTGTTCTAGCATGTTTTTTGTTTGGAAGTCTAATTAAAAAAGGCACTTTCAAGATATTATCAAACATAAAAATAGCTTTCCTTATCAGTCCATGATCCCCGTTATAGTCTCCATGATCGCTAGTAAAAATTATGATTGTGTTTTCTAATTGGTTTATTTCTTCAAGATATTTAATAATTCGCCCTATATGATGATCTATATGAGATATCATCCCATAATAAGCTGCACACATTCGCTGTAATTCAGAATCAGGAAGATTTTTTGCATAAAAATAAAATGATGGTAAATATTTTTCTTCTCCTTCCTTTCTTTGTGGTAACGGAAGATTTTTTAGGTCATACATAGAGGCGAAAGGCTCTGGAGGAGTCCAAGGATGGTGCGGATCGACGTAAGAACACCACGCAAAAAAAGGTTTTTTTTTTCCTGCGTGCTCTTTTAGGAAATCTATGGTTTTATCTGAAATCCATGCTGTCTGATGTAGATTTTCAGGGAGTTCCGAAGTAAATACTGCCTTAATGTGCCCTTCATCGCGCAAGGGTTGACCATAATCAACATAGGGAGCACTAGTACTTTCATTTCCAAGTTTTAATGCATTTTGATAATGATCAGGATGGTGATCTTTCATCCAATTTAGATATTCTCCAATTAAATTATCCTCTGTTAATTTAAATTCTGAAAATCCATAGTATTTTTCATCGTGATTCATGTTCTCTACAAAGTTGCTTAATTCCGGTTCAAAATGAGCTTTTCCAAATATACCACATTCATACCCATTTTTTGAAAGCCATCCTGCCAAACCTTTAGGATGTTTTAATGTATATCCCACATCCCATGCTCCGTGGGTTCTGCAATATTGCCCCGTAAGAATGGATGCTCTAGAAGGAGTACAGATTGGAGAAGAGCATGTATGATTAATAAAATTTATTCCTTCTTTGGCTAAACGGTCGAGATTTGGTGTTTTGATATAGGGATTATTATTACATCCAAGCGTGTCAAATCTCTGTTCATCGGTTGTTATCATTAAGAGATTATATTTATCCTTTTTCTCATTCATAGACATTTTTTTACCACTGTTATAATAGCCTATTTTAAAGTTTAATAATGATTTAAATTTTAATTATAAAATTTTGAAATTTGCTTTTAGTAAATCTTCTTCTCGAGAAGAAGGACCTACATATGTAATATATTCAATCTTTTCTACAACCCAACTTTTTGAATTGATATCATAGTAAGCTAAATCTTTGGCTTTCAATTTAATGGACAACGTTTTGGTTTCACCTGGTTCTAAAGTTACTTTTCCAAATCCTTTTAAGTCTTTTACGGGTCGATCAACCGATGAATTCTTATAACCAATATATAACTGTGCAATTTCTTCACCAGCAATATTTCCTGTATTAGTAATATCTATGCTAATTTCGATTTCACCATCTAAAGTTATATTATCTTTGTTTAGACGGAGATTTTTATATGAATATGTTGTATAACTTAATCCAAATCCAAATGGAAAAGCAGGTTCATCTCCATTTTTATCCATTAATTTATATCCATGATAATATCCGTATTCAATAGATTTCGCATGTTTATCGAAGAAGGGAAGCTGATCTTCTGATTTTGGGAATACTACCGGAAGTTTAGCACACGGATTAAAATCTCCAAATAATATATCCCCCATTGCCGTACCCCCTTCCATTCCGGGGTACCAAGCCATCAAAATTGCCGGAACCTTGTCTTTCCATGCTTCAGTAATAATAGAACTTCCTCCTTCTAGGATAACAATACATTTTTTATTCGCAGAAGCAATTTTAGTAATTAAATTCTCATCTTCCTCATGAAGTCTAAGAGAATCTCTATCTCCTCCTCTTAGTGGATTAGGGAGGAATTCTCCTTCATCTTTACCTGTATAACCGACCACGATTATCACAACATCAGTTTGACGAGCTAACTTTTTGACTTCCTCTATATTCTTGGCATCATTATAAAGAATTTCAATATCATTTCCAGCTGTTTTTTTAATTCCCTCTAAAGGAGTTATTACATAGGGCGGATAAACTTGACTACTGCCATTATCTCCTATGTTACGCGTATCCCCAAGCTTCCCTACTATAGCAATTTTTTTTACATCATTTCTATTTAGTGGAAGGATATTACCATCATTTTTTAAAAGAACAATACTTTTTCTAGCGGCCTCTAACGCAAGTTGAATGTGTTCTTTACAAGCAATTTTATCT
>JAHQWS010000297.1 GCA_029856295.1 Promethearchaeia archaeon | reverse complement strand
TAATAACACCATAATTTTTAATGATTCCTCTATTTTCTAACCCTTCGATATGCCTTTTAATAGTAACGGGAGATTTTTTTAGAGTTTCCGCTAGCTTACGCAAAGAAATTCGCTCCTCATCATCTTTAGATAATATTTTACTTATACTTCCCTTAGATAAAATTTTTAATATTTCAATATCTAATTCTAAGCCTGTCATGGTTTTCATATTCTTATGTTTTATGATCGTTATAATAACATCATTAAATTAAAATTTGTGCAAATGTCCAGAAAAAATAATCCAATTTATGCATACGATCATAATTTATTAATTCATTAAATATTAATTTCATCAATTTATTATACCTATATAAGTTTTATGGTTCATTTGCCTTATTTTTTGTTGGAATAGTGCATCAAGTGGTAATAATCTTTAAATAGATTAGTACACTATCTGATTATAAGAACTTTAAAATATTAAAAAAATGAATTGATATGATTGAAAAAAACGATCCTAAAAGGAAAGAGTTATGCGAAAAAGTTATAGAGACTGTCAAAGAGCAAGATATTAAGTTCATTTACCTTCAATTCACTGATATCCACGGCATTATAAAGTCTTTCGAGATAAATTCTAAAAGAATCGAAGACTTCATGCAGGATGGTGAAAATTTTGATGGTTCCAGTATTACTGGTTATGGAGCTATTGAGGAGAGTGATAAAGTTGCTATTCCTGATCCATCTACTTTCTACTTATTACCCTGGAGGACGAAAAATAAAGTTGCGAGAATTATTTGCGATATTTATAAACCTGACGGAGATAGATATGAAGGGGATCCACGTGGTATTCTTCAAAAGGTAGTTGACAAAGCTAAAAAACATGGATATACATATTATTGTGCTCCTGAGCTGGAATTTTTTGTGTTAAGTAAAGATACGCAGGAAGCTTTTGGTCTTAGCGATATGCGCGGATATTTTGACTATGATCCGTATGATATTAACGAAATGATGAGATATAGAATAGCCGAATATTGCGACGCGATGGGTATTGAAATCGAGGCACTCCACCACGAAGTTGCCGTATCCCAACACGAGGTAGATTTCCGCTATGATAAAGCCGTAGAATCGGCGGATAATACAATTACACTAAAGGCAATTATTAAGACGGTCGCAGCACAAAATGATATGACAGCAACTTTCATGCCTAAGCCATTTCCGGGTATTAATGGTTCTGGAATGCATGTGCATCAAAGTTTATGGCAAGACGGAAAAAACATATTTTATGATGAATCTGATCCCGATTATATATCATTAACTATGAAAAAGTGGATCTCAGGTCAATTAAGACATGCTAGAGCTATGTGTGCAGTGTTAAGCAGCTGGCCAAACTCATATAAAAGATTAGTCCCAGGATATGAAGCACCGGTTTATGTAGCATGGGGTTTTAGAAATAGATCGCCCTTAATTAGAGTGCCTGATTTCCATGGTAAACCCTCTGCAGCTCGCAATGAAATACGATGTCCTGATCCTGCCGGTAATCCATATCTTCAATTTGCCGTTCTTTTAGCAACAGGGTTAGATGGTGTATTAGCAAATGATATTGACCTTTATGAACCTACAGATCAGAACGTATATCATTTCTCAACAAAAGATCTGGAGAAAGCAGGTATTATCTCATTACCCGGAAGTTTACGGGAAGCGCTAACAGAATTTAGGAATTCTGAATTTATGAAAGAAGTGTTTGATGAGGAACCATTTAAGAATTTCTATTATGCTAAACTCGAAGAATACGACGCCTATCGAATTAATGTAAGTCAATGGGAAAGAGACCGGTATATTACAAGATTATGAAATTTTCACATAAAATTTAATTAAAATTTTTATTAAATCTTAATTTTTTATTCAAATTTTAAAAAATAATCTGAAAAATATAAGTACACAACATAAACTAACGTAAGTCTTTAATCAGTTTGTGGTTGTTCAAAAATGAATATTAGATTATATTTATTTGTTTTTTTACATGTATATAGTAGTATTTTACAACCAATAATTGATTAATTGTTAGTTACTTCTAAGATTTGGATTATTCTTAATAATCTTTTAAATATCTATCAATTTCTTAATTTAATAAATAATTGTCTAGACAATATCTAACTAATTTTTTGGGATAAAAATGACTAATATTTTAATTACTGGGGGTACGGGATTTATAGGGATTCACTTAGTAAAAGGTTTAAGTAACTTGGGTCATAACTTAAAATTATTAATACGAGAGACCAGCGATGTATCTCCTTTTAAAGATTTAAAGAATATTGAATATGTAAACGGCGATGTTCGGGACATTGAAAGTATAAATAAAGCAGTTGATAATGTTGATTTGATATACCATCTAGCTGCTTATACGAAAATGTGGTCCAAGGATAAATCAATATTCGAAGAAGTCAATATAAAAGGCGCGGAGAATGTTGCTAAGGTGGCATTAGATAAGAATAAGAAGCTTATTTATATTAGTTCCTTTATAGCATTAGGGGCAACACCCGCAGAACCTGTTGATGAAAGCCATGAAAGTGAAGAAGGTCAGGTTTTAGATTATGCAAAAACGAAATTTCAAGCAAAAAAATTAATTAAGGAATATATTGGAAAGGGTCTTAATGCAACGATGTTTTATCCTGGAATTGTATATGGTCCAGGAGATTTTAACATATTCGGACAAATGATCCATGATATAGCAGCCAAGAAGTTCTTAGGTGTGCCTGGTAAAGCAGATAAGATCGGAAGTTTTGTGTATGTGAATGATGTTGTAAATGGTCTCGCAAGCATCATCGATAGAGACGATTTAAGTGGAGAAGCATTTATACTAGGTGGTGAAAATGCAGTTCTTAATGATTGGATTAATTTAATTGCCGAAATTGTGGGAGTAAAAAAGCCTAGGCATTTTCCAATGAGCATGGGCCTCATGTACGCTGGCATGCACGAAGCAAAAACAAAATTAACAAAAAAAATGCCTTATATTAATCGTGCCACGGTAAAAATGGTGAATTATAACTGGTCATTTTCTTCCAAAAAAGCTATAGATAAGTTAAATTATAAAATTACGCCTTTAAGAGAAGGCATGACAAAAACAATTGAATGGTATAAAAATTATATTGAAAAAGAAAAAAATAAAAGTTAAATTCTAAGAAAATGTTGGAAGAAAATTTATCAAGCCAAATAGGAGATATAGATGCATATAAGACTGATCTTGCAAAAAGATATACCACCTTTCTATCCCAATATCCTGAGATATTTTCTGATTTAGATCACGGATCGGTATTCGATTTTTGCCTCTATAATTCAATTGATGAATATGATGATCAGTCTCCTGCAGATGTGTTTAATGTGCTTCGTAATGGGCAAGGAATTGAAATAAAACCGGGAAAGGCAAATGAATCTGATTTAGAACTAGCACTCTCGGTTGATGCAGTTAAAAAATTACTCCAAACAAAAGATAAGGAGGAATATGCTAAACTCCTTGGATATTTTTACAATGAACCCGATGAAAAAAAAGGATGGATTGATTTTGTATTGCATAAGAGAACGCAGACCATAATTGATATGGGGTATGGAAGATTTGCAAAAACTGCCGGGATTCTTGAAGATGAGGATGATGTATACAGCCTCTGAACTTCTTTTTTTGAAATAAAAATAATAAAAAACTATATTGGTAGACAAGAAATATGTCAAAAATTAAAGAATTACAGATTAAAAATAAGTACACCGGTGAGGTTATTGACACCATACCGGCAGACACGCCTGAAACGGTTCGAGAAAAAATAAAAAAAGTACATGAAAATCAACATTTATTAAAAAAAATGGATTTTTTCGAACGAGCGAACATTCTCTCTAAATATGCAAGTAAATTGAGATTTAATAAGGGAAAATTAAAAGATTTGATCGTTGCAGAAGGAGGCCTTCCGATTAAGTATTCTGAATGGGAGCTCTCTATTGTGACAACAGGATTTAAATTCTGCGATTGGTATTGGCAATTCCTCGAGGAAAAGCCCTTAACAAGCATAGAAGGAGAGCAAAACGTCAAGATAAGATATATTCCACACGGGTTGGCAACATGCATTTCCCCTCGAAATACTCCTATAAGTCTCCCTCTTTATCAATTGGGGGCCAATTATTTAGTAGGAAATGGCGCCATTGTTAAGCCCTCTACAGCGTGTCCGTTGACTATGTTAGAAGCTTATGCCATGATGGAGGAAATGGACTTTCCTGCTCTTGATGCCTTAGATATAATTATAGCTCCTGGAGAATGGGCCGTGGACGAATTTCTCAGTTCTCCATTAGTTAAAACAATAATGACGATTACAGCATCTCACACAGCAAAGGATATCCTAGTTCGCTATGCAAAAATCTTGAAAAAAAATACGGACAAGTCTATGGGCATTACAATGTATACCAGTCCATTCAAGCAATTCTTTTTCGAATGCGCGGGCAATGATGCTGGTATCGTTATGGATGATGTGAATTTAGAACAAGTCGCAAAATGGAACGTTATGGCAAGCTTTACAAATTCCGGGCAACAATGTTTCTCTATGAAACGAATTATCGTTCATAAAGATATTTATGATGAGTATATTGAGTTATTAGTAAAAGAAATGGGGCATTTAAAATACGGAGATCCGACAGATCCGGATGTAGATATTGGCCCGTTAGGAAGTAGAAGAATTCTAATGATGATGGAAGTAATGGTCGAAGATGCGAAAAAGTATGGTGCCAAGATCTTTACTGGAGCAGAGAAAGTCGATACTGGCGCGGATTATGGATTATTTTACAAACCAACGTTAGTTGAAATAAAGCCTGAATTGTGTGGAGATTTAACGAAAGCTCCATTTTTATGGCGAGAGGAAGCATTTGGTCCCGTTCGATCAGTGACAAAAGCTAATGATATGAAAGATGCGATTAGATTAGCCAATGCTAGCAATTATGGTATGCGAGCCGTCGTTTATAGTTCTAATTTGGATAACATTGAAATCTTTAAAAATGAATTGGAAGCGGCAAACATCTATATCAATGCAAGACCGATGCTAGTCGATATTACTGTTTCGTTAGGCGGAATTAAGGATTCAGCTTATCCAGCGGGATGTAAATATTATCCTCAAGAATTAGTCTACGGGAAGTATATTTACGATGGAACTCCGCTAAATCTAGAGAAAATCAAATAGTACAGATATTTGAACGGACCATGGATTCCGAGGAATTATACGCTGAATTAAAAAAATTCTTTCCAAATACTTTAGATTTAATGAGACATCTTCATATCAATGCTTGCTGGGAGTATTTTATTACCGAAAATTCTACAAACGAGGAGAACGCAAAACTCCGCTATTTTTTATATAAAAAAGACGAAAATACTCTGGTGATGACAAAAGAAGACCCAAACATTAAGCCAGATTTAATTTTATATTTCACAGAAAAAGCCATTTTGAACTTTATTAAAGGAACTCCGAGCGCAGACGAGTATTATGTTCGTTATCGTGAGATTATGGACAATCCTCAACCTGGGATTGAATTGGACAGCCTAGTCAATAAGCCCAGACTTATGCTTTGGAAGATTGGGTATAGAAAATGGCAAAAAGACTTTAAATTTTGATTTTACTTCAATAATAGACTCTTCAAAAAGGAATTCAGTCCTTTTTCCAAGTAAATTGAATTTATTTTTGATATGTCTTACCATTAATAACAAATATTAAATATAAAATGAATTTCCCATACTACAATGCATAGGATATAGACTATGTAAATGCTAATCCAAACTATAAAGGTGTAAAACTATTGCTATTTATACAATATTGGGAATTGAATCCTGATTTTGATCCTACAGAATTAGCTGAAATAACTCAAACATTAATCAAAAAGAAATTAACTCCCGGTGAGGGTGAGACAACTTTGCATGTGTATTTTTCCACATCAGAATATTGGGGTATCACAATTACCAAAGCAGATAGTGAAGAAGTATTATTGCAAAGTGCACAAATATGGAGAATTGCAAAGCCAGGTATGTTTAAGGTTTTTAAGATTAGCCCAGTAGTGGATCTAGTAAAATCTATTCCCTTTTTAGTTCAATTGGGTAAAAAACTCAAAGAATAAGTATAGGAATTAAATAATTAATCCTACTTTCTTTTTTTTTTTCATATTTTTTTAGTAAGAAATTAGTATATTTGGGACTTTATGCAAATTAATATTAATATTCCTCCTTAAAATTTTTTTAGTTAATTATAAAAATTTGCGAGCTTGAACTATTAACAATGGAAACTAATTATTTGTGAAAATAAAAAAAATACTTAGCTTGACAGATAAAAATTAATACTCAAATTTCTTATATATTATTAAAAATGAAACACAGAAGTTCATAATGGTTCAAAAAAGCGATTCAAAACAATATTGGTTTAAACAAGATAATTTACTCAAACCTATAGATTGGGAATATATAGAATCACTTCCAGATGCGGTCCAAGATGCATTAGAGTTATACATGCGTGGAGAAATTTCAATTGGTAAAGCCTCCGAAATGGCACACATAACCTATCGAGAATTTGATATGATTCGCGCAAAAGCTAGAATTCCAATTCATATTTAAATTGAATTGAAATGATTGTAATTTCAGATACTGCCCCTATAATTTTTTTTGCTAAAGTCAAAAAATTATCAATTTTAAAAGAGTTATATTCCAGTATTTTCATTCCCAATGCAGTTTGGGAAGAACTGATTGAGCCACTTTCTAAACCAAAAAAAGATATCCCCTCAGATATAAAATATGAATTAAAAGCAAAAGAAGAAGGATGGCTAATCGTAAAAGATCCTGAATCGCCTCAATATCATGAAATTGCGTTAAATCTTTCGAAAATTCTTGGACGTGGTGAAGCTTACGCAATTGCTTTAAGTTTGGAGTTAAAAGCAGATCTACTCCTTATTAATGATAGTGAAGCTAGAAAATTAGCAGAATCGAAAGGTATCAAAACCAAATGGAGCACTGAAGTTCTTATAGATGCATTAAAAAAAGATATAGTCAAGGATTATCAAGAATTTAAAGAATTACTGAATGAAATGATCGAACTAGGTTTATGGATGGAAAAATCTCTATATGAACAGATATTAAATAAAGCTAAATCTTTAAAGAAAAAAAGAACGCGGAATGAATGTAATGAGTGAAGAGAGAATTAATAATACTCCATATAGCTAAATTTTTTTCTCAATAAATCTTTATACCTAATAATAGATAATATAATTGAGGTAATTAAAAATGGCAACAGAAAAGGAATGTATCATAGAAATGATAAAAAATCTTCCTGATGATGTAAGTATGGAAGATATTATTGAAGCCATTTATGTAAGACAAAAAATTGAGAAGGGTTTAAAAGATTCTGAGGAAGGAAACTTATATACGCATGAAGAAGCAAGAGAGCTCCTGAAAAAATGGTTACAGTAAAGTGGCCTAAAAACACCCTCGAAGAATTAGATGAAATTGCCAGATATATTTCGAGAGATTCACCTAAATTCGCTAAGATTTTAATAAATCAGATTTTTGAGATGGCAAGGCATTTAGAACAATCTCCTAAGCTTGTTAGAATTGTTCCAGAATATAACAACCCAAATCTTCGAGTATTAATTTATAAAAATTATCGAATTGTCTATTTAGTCAAGAAGGAACATTATGAAATTATCTCAGTAATACATGGAAGCCGTAAGTTAAACTTATGAATTTTAAAATTATAGAAAAAGTTTTTTACTTCCATTAATTAGATAAGTATTAAATTGGATTTTAAATTCGATTTTTATGCAAATTAATATTCGTAAGGCTACAGTTAAAGACGCTAAACCAATATCAAGCATTTGGAAAGTTATTTGTGAGGAACGCGTTTATACTGCAATTAATCGTCCTTTTACACCTGAACAGGTGCAAAATTATATTCATTCTCTTTCTAACCGAGAGGGTATCCTTTTAGCTATTGTATATAATTTAATTGTTGGTTTCCAATCCTTAGATATGTGGGCTAAATATACTGATTCATTTGATCATGTTGGTGTAATTGGAACATTTTTACTCCCAGAATACCGAAAAAAAAATATCGGTCATCAATTAGCCGATTATACCTTTAATTTTGCACGCGAACAAGCATATGAAAAGCTTATAATTTATATACGATCTGGAAATAAAAACGCTCAAGCATTTTACAAAAATTTAGGGTTTGTCTCCAAAGGTGTCTTAACAAGACAAGTTAAGATTGATGGAAAATATGAAGATGAAATCTTCATGGAATTGTTTCTCTAAAAATAAAAAAAAATTAAAGTTTAGAGATAGGATTTAATTAGAGGCCCAATTTTAGCAATTTTTCCTTATTATCCTCTGCTAACTCTTTACTTATATTGAAAAGCTTCCAGACAAGAATACCTGAAATGATAGTAATTATCATTGGAATAATTGATATATATACGAGTAATCCAAATTTTGCAAACTCGGTATTTTCTGTACCTTTGAGGGGATCATAGAGAAACATAGCAACTACTACTGCAAGTAATAGAGCAGAAGTGGTTTTTGACGTAGCACTGAATATTTGATTTATAGCATAATATTGAGCTTCTTCACGTTTTCCATATTTTAAAGTATCATAATCGATAGCTTGGACGGCTACTAATCCTCGAGCTGTCACTTGAGCACCCATGCCCATCCCCATGATAAAGGAAAACAAAGTTAATGTCCAAAGATCAATGGTAAATATCATCAAGAAAAAGCCAATACTTGCTAAATATATTCCAATCATGAAGGTTTTCTTAGCACCATATTTTCTTAGTAATTTATAACTGACAATTCCAAAAATAAAAGATCCAAGCAGCGCTGCAACTTGTGGTAATGCAGTATAAGCAATATCTAAGCCTAGAACATCAACAATGTATAAATCATATCCTAACACTATCATGCGCATGATTAAGCCCCATTCTAAATAAGTTATAACAAAGGCCATCCAATTTCTACTTTTTAAAGCTCTTTTTCCCGCATCCCAAAGAGGAGCTTCTTCTTTTTTTATAATATCAAATTCATGTCTAAATTCTCGCATTTCTTTAGGTTCCCATATACCATAAGCACGAACAGGTAAAATTGCAATATATAATACTGCTATTACTATAGCCATCATAAAATAAGCATTAGGATTACTTACTCCTCCGAAAGCACTTATTGAAAGTGGTATTAGAATTATCCCTAATATTAAGCCAATATTGCCTATTATTGATCCTACTAGCTGAAACTTTGCCCGCGATTTCTGATCTCGAATAAGATCAGGTTCCAAAGCTCTAGCATTTAATTCTTCTGTAGTTTGTATAGTGTCCCATATTGAAACCGAGATGGCGAGCCATATTATTGCTATTAATGTTTGTTCTGGATTTACCAACCCTCCTTCGGGCTTAGTTTCCCAGATTGGTAAAAATATTAGTATTAATGCAAGTGCCGTTCCAACCGCACCCCCTATAATGAAAATAAATCGCTTACCCCATCGTTTCGTAAATCTAGTAGCTCTATCTGATAAATGGCCAACTAAATATTCATTAAGGATATCAGCAGTAGTGAATATAGCCATAAAAAGGGCAACCATTAGTGCAGTTAATCCTAATACCTTCAACGCATATAATTGTATTCTAAATGCTGCCGTAAACATTACTTGCACAAATATACCTCCTGCAGCTAAAGCAATAATCTTTCTTGTCGGCGGGGGAGTGTATCCCCTATCTAAGCCAGTGGCTTCTATTTTAGATTCTGGTTCTGACATTTTTTTACTCCTAAAAAATGATTTTATTTTAACGGTAACTTATAGAGTTATTCGATAATGATGTACTTAAATGTTTCTCTCATAGTATAAAATTATACAGTATGAAAATTAGGATTATTAGGATTTGAAAAGCATATTTACTTTTAATTATTCAAAAACTTATCTTAAACTTCAGGTTCTTCACAAATTTTCTTGATTTTTTCAATATATTCAAGGGATTGATGGCGAAAATATGTATTGTAAAGACCGGCATACTTACCTCCCCGCGCCATTAAATCATCATGATTTCCCTCTTCTACTATCTTTCCATGATCTAATACTATAATTCTATCGACATGTCGGACCGTCCAGAGACGATGTGCTATAATAATTGAAGTTCGTCCTTTTATAGTCTTATCAAGCGCATCTTGAATACGTGTTTCGGTAAATGGGTCTACTGAAGCGGTTGCTTCATCTAAGATTAGAATTGAAGGGTTTTGGAGTAAAGTTCGCGCGAAAACAATTAATTGGCGTTGACCCATAGAAATTAAGCTTCCTCTTTCTCCAACATAAGTACTTAATCCATAACTTAAGTCTTTAATCCAGTCTGCCCCTCCTGCTTTATCTAAAGCATCCATAACTTCTTCCTCAGTAGCCGAATCGCATCCATATTTGACATTGTTTAGCAAAGTGGTGGCCCATAAAAAGGGTGTCTGAGATATGATTCCAATTTGTTTTCTATATGCCTTTAGATCAAAATCTCTTATTGAAATTCCATCGATTAAAATATTTCCTCCTTGAAATTCGTAGAATCTTGCTAATAATTTTGCTAAAGATGATTTTCCAGCGCCAGTATGCCCTACAATTGCAATTGATTCGCCAGGATGGATAATAAGTGAAAAATCATTGAAAACTTCTTTCCCTTCATCATAATGAAAAATTAAATTCTTGAATTCAATCTTACCTTTTAATTCAGGTTTTTTATCATCATGTTGAACAACAGCAGGTGACTTATCAATTAATGCAAAAATCCTCTCAGATGCCGCCAATCCGAGTTGAAGTTGGGGCCAAAAAGCAGCAATAACCAATAGTGGAAAGAATAACATAGATAAGCTTTGCAAAAACAAATATAAGTCACCTACGCTGAGTTGCCCATTAATAACAAAATTACCTCCAAAATAAACAATTAGGGCCAAAATTATCCCCTGTGTCGCCGCGAGAGTAGGAAAAATTGAAACTAGAACAAAACCTTTTTTTAAGTTAACATCATAGGATTGTTTATTGACCTCCTTAAATTTTTCATATAATTTTAATTCCTGTCGAAAAGTTTTTGCGATTTGAATTCCACTAAAACTCTCTTTAACATAAGCATTAACAGATGCTAACGCTCTTTGACCTAAAAGAGTCATACGCCTGGCAATTTTTCGATATGTAAAGGCGATAATGAAAAAAATAGGAATTGAGATCATAAAGATCAACGCTAAAGTTATATTGATAAACAGCATAAACACTAACAAAACTATAATCATTAAAAGTGAAGAAAGGACCTGCATGGTTAATTCTACAATTTGTCCGAAATCACGGCTATCTGTATTCATCCTGCTAACTATTTTTCCAATCGGATTCTTATCAAAAAAAGAGAGGTCTCTATCTAATACGGCAACATTAGCACTCTGCCTCAAATCTAAGACAATATCCCCTATCACCATTGAAGAATATTTCTGGCGAAAGTAATTGAAAATCCAAGCTAAGCAGTTTAAAGAAAAAATCGAAATGATTATAAATACTAAATATATAGGTTCTCTATTAGTTTCTAAATTACTAATTGCTATTGAGGTCAAAAGCGGAATTGAAGCATAAGTAAAAGCTGTTAATGTTAATAAAAGCGTGACTATTCCCATTTTTCGTCGATATGGACTAAAATATTTCAAAATACGATTTAACAAATCTTTATCTTTATATATCCGGTCATATTTTTCTGCCTCTAAACCGTACCATGCCATTTTATACTTTCTCCCCTTCTTTTAGTAATTGGTCAACGCTAATATCAAACTTTTTGATAAATATTTTTTGGTATTCGTCTGATGTTTTTAAAAGATCCTCATGTGTACCTTGGGCTACAATTTCACCGCTCCTTAGGACAATAATAAGATCTGCCCATCTTATTTGACTTAGCCGATGAGTAATTATTAATGTCGTCCTGTTTTTGAGAATGTTATGGATAGCTCTCTGTATTTTATCTTCCGTTGCGGAATCGATTGCTGATGTGGAGTCATCAAGGATAAGAATCCGTGGATCCGTAAGAAAAGCACGGGCAATGGCCACTCTTTGTCTTTCACCACCACTTAACTGAACACCCCGTTCTCCGACTTCAGAATTATAGCCATTAGGCAACTCAGAAATAAATTGATTAGCTTGAGCTTGTTTAGCCGCTTCCTCTATTTCTTCCATAGAACTTACCCTCCCAAAAGCAATATTTTCAAATATAGTTGTAGAAAATAAAAATACATCCTGTTCTATATAAGAAATTTGACTTCTAAGAGACTCTAAGGCATATTCGCGTACATCAATATTGTCTATCAATATTTTTCCTTCATTAACATCATATAATCTTGAAATTAATTTCGTTAAAGTTGTTTTACCCGAACCTGTGGTACCCACAATTGCAACTGTTTGTCCTGGTTTTATTTCAAAAGAAATATTTTTTAAAACAGATGAGCCTTTATCATATGAAAAAGAAACATTTTCAAATTTAATTGCACCATCTAATAGTTTTTCAACGCCCTCAGGATTTTCATCGATATCTGTCTCTTCATTCATAAAATTGAGCAACCTTTGAGAACTTGTTATCGCCATTCTTACAATTGCAAAAACAAATATCGAAATAAATGTAGGGAAGCGGAGAAGGCCTATTAAACCTAAGTATGCTATTATTTGACCAATGCTCATAACCCCTTGGGTGTATAAATAAATAGAATGTGCTAAGCCAAATGTAATAGTTATTGCAAAAAGCAAAAGTGGTAAATATTTTGCTTGAATGTAGCCCTGTTTCACAAATGCATCCCTGTATCTTTTCGCTTTTCCAAAATATTTTTTCAATTCGGCGTCTTCCTGAGTATTTCCCTTTACTACTTCTATCCCTGTTAACGTTTCATTCAAGACGGCATTCATTTGCCCAAATTCCGCCCTCATTATCCCGGTGACGGGACCTATTTTATGAATATAATCCTTTAATGCATAAAGAAAAGTTATTACAAAAATAATAGGGACTATAAGTAACTGAGCAGGAAAAAATATAGCAACATATATTATAGGGATAATCATAGCAGTGAAAGATTCTAATATAAGAGATAATGCTGGACTAACCATGAAATTAAGCATGCGAACGTCATCAGTAGTCCGCGCCATGATTTCTCCAATCTTTTGCTGATCGTGAAAGGATTGGCTTTTTCCGAGAAGATTTGCAAAAAATTCTTTACGGACATCCCGTTCTAGTCTCTGTGCCAATATCTCACGCAACGCAGAATTTACTAATCTTAATACTGGTCCACTAACTCCTAAAATCAAAATTACAATGACATAAAACATCAAATTAGAATTATTTCCATCTAAAAATTCGGATATCGCCATACCTAAAACAATCATTGATGCCGAAGTTAAATTAACAGTAAGTATAGTGAGGAGAAAAACTGTAAAAATATAATATTTATTTGATTTATAAAATAAATGGGCTAAGATCCATTGTCTTGTCCCTTTTTGGCGAGCTTTAATGAATCGATCTTTTGTTTCTGGTGAGAATTCTACAAGCGGTGAGGAGTTAAAACTCTTTGAATTTTTTTTCATGTAAATTTCTTCCTATGATTTGAAATATTAAATCTACTCTGTTAGAAGATTATTAGAAGGATAGTTTTCAAATTTAATTATTATAAATTATTAATATAGAAAAGCCTTTCTCTGTGTCCTATCAAAGTTTTAAAATTAGAGAATTCTATCCAAATTTCGATATTAAAAATTATAGATCTTTGACATTGTCTGAGATTTCCGAGTAAATATCCTCGAATTCTCTAAATTTAAATTCATCAAGAATGTTTAATGCCCAGCAATTACTGTAACCAAAATCATAGTTAATTTTAAATTCTTCAGCTTTCTCAAATTTCTTCATTAATAGATAACAAGTGATTTCGGCAAGGATCTCTTCTTTCATGGACCCTTCCTCAACATCTTCGCTTACTTGTAGTTTTGTTATAGAAATATACTTTCCCAGTTCATGGAATACCGTATGTGAAGTTTGTTCATGAATATTTAGAACTTTTGTAGCGGGATCAAAGCTGCCTCTTATGTCGCTATCTGCTATATCTTCATTAATAGTGATTTCGGAAAAATTTACTTTAATAAATTCAATAGCACGATCATATTCAATTTCATCCCTCCAAACTATTTCGTTTTCCATTTCTTCGCGTTGTTTTAAATATTCTTCATATTGATTTGTTTGAGATATATCAAAAACACTGCCGAGCTTAAAACCTTTCAAGATATTACCCTCTGAGACAGGAACAAGAATTTTGTAACTATACGGCTTTGATTTATCAGGATTTTTTAAAACGTTAGCTCCCTGTTTTTTCCAATTCCAAAAACTATTAATTATTCCAACAAAATTATCATCCTGCCTTTTTCTGGCCTGCGAAAGAACCATCAGGTAATTTCTAATAGAATAACCATGAATTTGCTGGGAACTCCCTAGTTCTTCCTGAGTCTCCATTTCATCGGAACTCTCTGTTTCCTGAGCTTTAAAGCTAGGATTTTCTTGAGATTTTTCAATTTTTACTATTACATCTTTAACTGATTGGTTTATAAGAAATTCTTGGAAGTTCTCTTCAACTTCTTTTTTTTCTTTTTCCTTTTGCTGCCTGTATTGCTCTTTTTCTTCCTTTGTAAATTCCCTAAATCCTTTTTCTTCACCTTTAGTTAAATCTGGTTCCTCTATAGTAATATCCTTAATTCGGGAAGTTTCTTCTATCTCTTCTTCTGAAGTTTGACGAAGAATTCTCTCTTCAGGAAAGATAAATTTATAATCATAGCGCTTTTGAACACCACCTACAATCTCACATGAACATAAAACAATTTCTCCGCTACTCCGCCAAGAAGATAAATTTTTATGAAACCCGGCCATGTTTAATCTTTCAGAAGCGTCAATTCTTATTATGTTTTCAATTACATGCTCTTCAAAAAACCTGCCAAAATACTTTGAAAGATACATTTTCATTTCTTCCTCTCGATTTAGAAAGGTCTTATTATACTTCTTGAAAATATGATTTAATTCTTGGCTCATTATAATCAACCCTTATTCCTTTTTTAGAATGTTTCTATTATATAAATTATTATAATACTACAGTAAATCTAAAATATAATTTGATTTTTTTAAACTTTCACTTTTCCTACGTTATAATCATTTCACATGGTTAGGAATCTTTATAGTAAAATATAGTATTTAGGAAAAAAAATATTATAAAAATAAAGAAATAGGTCCGTATATAATAATAGCTAAGACTCCTGCCATGGGGAATGTTAATAACCAAATTAAAATTATTTTCCACAGCCCTTTTTTCACTGGCGCATTTCTAGCTTTCGCTAATCCAACCAATGAAGCAACTAGCATATGAGACCCTGATAAAGGGATACCCCGAATAGTTCCAATCAATAATATTATTGCGGTGGGTATTTCAGCTGAAAATGCTGTACTTGGATGTAATTCAGTAATTTTACTTAGATTTTTAATAACACCTCTCCCTAGAATTACTATTCCACTTGCTAAACTCAATCCTGTAATAAATAAGAGTAGGTTAATATCAACATCCCCTACACCTACAACGATTCCAACAGCATTTGAACAATCATTTCCAGCCCTGGCAAAGGCGGTTAAACAAATAGAAGCTAATAAGACATAAGCAAAAATCCTTTCTGTTCGCTCAAAATCTTGAAAACCATCGAGTTTTTTAATGATATATTTGTGAATTATTTTATAAGTACAGTAAGTGACTACAAATCCTATTATAGGAGAAAGAATCCACCAAAGGGCCATTTCAACTATTACAACCCAATTAACTCCCGCTCCTCCTCCTAAAAAAAGCCCAATGCCTATAATTGCACCAATAGTTGCATGTGTAGTACTTATTGGAAGCTCAAAGTACGAAGCCACTATTAACCATATTGCTGTAGATACCAATATTGTAATAACGATTGGAATGGTAATTTTGATATAAAGTATATTTTTGCCTACAGTTTCGCTGACCGCCTGTCCTAAGAAAAAAGCGCCCATAATTGCGAATATTGTAGCTAGAATTAAAACTTCTTTCATTGTAAGCGTTTTTGCGCCATAAATCGTAGCAAAAGTCTCGTCATTCCCCCCTATTGCGAAAGCAATAAGAATTGACAACAATACAAAAATGAATAAAATAGGAATTATCATCATTTCTTCCCCCTAAGAGTTTATCTATTTGGATATTTAATGATTAATCCTCTTAAGAAATCAGAAATTACCTCTCTATCAGAGATTGCATACTAAATAAGCGATATGATCTTACATCTAAGATGCATACATAAAGACTCATCTTTGTCTTG